>DGEG01000155.1 GCA_002385825.1 Firmicutes bacterium UBA3932
ATCCAGGTCGTTTAAGCCAAAGGGAGTGGGCTCGGTAACGAGCAGGCAAAAGTCGCTTTCTTTCACCGCTGCTACTACCGGGCAGGATGTCCCGGGCGGGGCATCGATGATAACGACTTTGCCGGAATCCATCTTGCTCTTGACGGCATTGATCAAGGGCGGCGACATGGCTTCACCGGGATTTAGACGTCCATGCAGGAAATCGATCCCCTGAGCGGACCCCTTTTCCATAACACCGATACAGCGGGGCGTTTCGGTAATGGCTTTCTGCGGGCAAAAATAAGAACAACTGCCACAACCATGGCAGAGTTCAGGGAAAACCAGGACATGCTCCTTAAGCACAGCCAGAGCATTAAAGGCGCACACTTCCCCGCAACGCCCACAGAAAGTGCACTTTTCCTCATTTATCTCAGGGACAGGAATGTTTACCTTTTCCGAAGTATCAAGAGCAGGCTTTAAAAAAATATGGGCATTGGGCTCCTCCACATCGCAATCTATAAATTGAAGCTTTTCCGTTTGCTTTAAGGCCATGGCAAGGTTAACGGCGACAGTTGTCTTCCCCGTCCCACCTTTGCCGCTGGCAACAGCTATAATCATCTCCATCTCTCCATTTCTGCACTTAAACCGGCAACCATATTCAGGTATATCCGGAAAAAGCGAGCGAAAACCTTCTCTAGGTCTTTTTTTCGTAACATTTATCACAATAACCAAAAAACTGGACAATGCACGAGGTAACCTTAAAGCCGTGACTGCCTGACAACAGCTGCTCTGAGTATACGCCGTCCGCTTCAGATATTTTGCCGCAGGAAAGACAGATCAGGTGACAGTGCATCAGGTCACGTTTAAGTTCGTAGCGGGTACACCCGTCCTCCAAAACCAGGTTCTGGACAATGGAAAGATTCGTAAAAAGTTCCAAGGTCCGGTATACCGTGGCCAACCCGATGCTTGGATAATATTTTTTGGCATAACGATAAATTTCTTCGGCAGAAGGATGCTCGCCCCGCCCGGCATTGGTCAGCGCCAGCAGTACGGACTTCCGTTGAGGAGTCAGGCGATATCTATTTTCCAGAAGCCTGTTTATTCCCGGAAGTTTTTCCTGTTCAGACGGCATAACTGACTCAATCCTCCTGCTTTTTCATTTTTTAAGTCCTCTACGCTCCCGATTGCCGCCATACTCTCCATCTTTTTAAAAGAAGCTCTTTCCCGCGGCAATGAAAAACAATTACCTCTCTGGACAATGCTACTGTTTCTCTTTAGGCCCGCTAATATCTTCGAGCCTGTCTTCAAGCATCCTGAGCTGTTCTCTCAGATACTCTGCCTGCCTTTCCAGGAACATCTTTTCGCTGGGGACCGCCCTTCTATAAGGCCGCGGATGGGGATAACCGAATCCCCGCCAGCCTCTGTACCCCGGAGCAGGGTTTGTATAACCAGGCAGGGAATATCCACGGCAGTAACCTGCGCCACGTCCAGTTCCCGGTCCAAAACCCATCGGTCCAGTACCGTCTCCTCCAGGCATTTTTCAGCACCTCCATTTCCAAGTATTTTTTACCATTATCATCTACCACTATCATCTACCACCAGTAGCGGCGTCTCCGGCCGCCACCCCGGCCTCTTCCCCTTAAACCCAGGCACAAACGAAATAAATTCAAAAACAGATAACCGGGACGCCTGTTGAAAAAAGGTAAAGAAGCCCTTCTTTTGCTAACAGGCGAAATACAATAACCGCGCCCTCCACCCGTTAGTGGTCCGTCACCCAATGGGCCCATGCCATCAAAACCCGGCATATTCACTACCTCCTTACTTTTTATACCGGTTACCGGAAACCTCTTCTTCTCCCGCCGCCTCCTCTCCCAAGGCCGAAATGGGAAGGAACCGTGGATTCAGCAACAAGCCTTAACTTACCCTGCTGAAACTGCTCCAGGGTCTCCGCCACTGTCCCGCTGATTCCTGTATAGACTTTGACACCCCCTGAATTCAATACAGCAAGAGCCTTCGGCCCGATGTTACCGACAAGTACCGTATTTACACCTTTATCCACTAAAAACTGCGCCGCTTGAACACCGGCGCCTCCCGACGCCCCCACACTTGGGTTCGGAACGGCCTGATGCTGCTTTTGATCGGCACTGACCAAAACATAATAAAAACATCGTCCAAAACGCTGGTCCACTACGCAATCCAATCCCGGTCCTTGCGAGCAAATGGCGATCTTCAGTTCTCTCTCCCCCATCCATGGCAGTATTTTTTTAAACATCTGCTTATCATTCTCAAAGCACCCACGGTATTTTCCCCTATTCAATGAAAATTATGAGCATATGTCAAATATAATTTTAAACCGTTAATGAACATATGTCAAATATAATTTTTGAGCAAGTTGCCTCCTGAGACACGATTGACACCGTTATAGCGCTATTTAGTGCAGATAATGAAAATGATAATCTTTATCTTACACCGAAACCTGTAAGTTTGATACTACCTTTAAATAGGGCAAAAGAAATAATTAGTGCCTCCTTGAAAAACACATTCTTTGAAAACTTAAGCACGCAATGAATCCTAAGGATTTCAGGGTGTTTTTCAGGAGGCACTGAGGACCGGCCGGCATTAAATCAAAACACCAACTCTTCATTGAGATGGCTGCAGTTGGTAGCTATGGCATTCATAGCAGCTGCGTTTATTGGATATGTGATGGGAGATGGTGAAACCAAAGGATGTGTTGCCGCTTGAAAGGTATTGAGTTCAGTAGCTGTAGTGTTCTTTTGAATAGCCAGACTCAAAATATTAATTATCTCGGCAACTGTGTTTCCGCCGGAGATTTGGGCTCCAAGGATAACACCAGAACACCTGGAGAATATTAATTTGATATTGACTGCCTGTGCATCGGGCAAAGAGCCAGGGTGTCGATCCATGGTCTTGAATTCGCCGATCATAAGACTAAAACCTTCCTGCCTCGCTTTAGCCTCCGTAAGACCGGCTGCCGCATACGTTTTCCCAAATATTTTTGTTGAAAAGGTGCTTATCGTTCCTTTGTTGGCACGGATTAACCTCAACTGGAATGCATTACTGCCGGCTATTTTAGCTTCCATTGCCGCGGTTGAGGCCAACAGCAGCGGTACGTCTTTTCCTGTAAAAAAGCATTTCTTTTCAGCGCAGTCGCCAACAGCAAAAATATCGGGATCGCTGGTCCTCATATATTGATCAACAATAATTGCGCCCTTGGCGTTTACTTCCAATCCGCATTCTTTTCCTAATGCGCTATTAGGTTTCACTCCCAGCCCCAAGATAACTATATCCGCTGGGATAATCTGGCCACCCTCCAATTCAACGGCCTCTACAGATTTTTCACCGAGTATTCTAGTTACCTTGGTATTTGTCATCACATGAACACCATTATTGCCTAACATCGATTCAATGTCATCTGTATACTTCTTGTCGAAGGCCTGCCATAAGCATGAGTCTGCCATTTCAATCAGCGTGACATTCTTGCCTAATAGCTTTATCTGCTCAGCAAATTCTACCCCGATGAATCCTCCCCCGATCACAGCAACATTCTGTGCCGGCTCCAGCTTCTCAAAAATTTTGCGCAAATGATCTTCGTCTTTTTTTATCGGAAAAACGTTATCCAGATCATGGCCTGGAATAAATGTCGGGATAATCGGCAGAGAACCGGTAGCAATGACCAGCTTTTTGTACTCAACAACTCCATTTTTCCCGGTAGTTACTGTTTTCTGCATCCTGTTTATTTCAAGTGCACTATCAATAATCAGATTGATATTCGCATTAGTCAGCATAGAGTCCGGAATAATGTTCTTCTTCAAATCACGCAGGGTTCCATAAATATATGGGATCCCGCAAGGAACCATGACTGTTTCGGTTTCGCGAATCAAGGTAATATCAACATCCTCCCCATAGGCTTTTCGCGCCATTGTAGCAGTCAGGATCCCGCCTGCACTTCCCCCGATTACCAATAAATCTGTTTTTTTCATTCTTTTTCTCCTCCCCAGTAAAATTATTTTTACCAGTATTTGGCTGACCCGGACCTTAAGAATTGTGTACAACATCTTTCAGACTCGGTGATTGATGTAATCCCCCCGGGACTTCTCCTTCGGGAGGCCTTCACCTTGACAGTCGCTAGCAGGGTTTTTCTGCGGTGGTACCAAGCGGTTCCGGATACGATAACTTTCACTCCGCAGGCAATAACATGAGCATGATGGAGCAACCGGTCTAACCAAATTGTTTTGTTTACACCGGATAAGTCCTCTCAAAGATAAATAAGCCCGGGAGTTAACCCGGGCCAATCCGGTCAGCATATTTATTCATGTGACCACTCGGTACGCTCCTGATTATTCTTATTTTTTTTGTCTACACAGGGATGGTCTTTGACATCCCCATGACATTCCCTGATTCTTTCCGGGCTGCATTTTCCGGGTTCACCTTTCTTCTCAGGATGTAGGCAATGACAATTGCACATTTTCATTTCCCTCCCCTCCTTCTATATTCTAATTTCCATAACCTTTTAAGTCAACATTTGAAAAAATAGCTTAAAAATATTTGGAGTGAAGCAGGAATACTATGTCTGCATATAGAATATGAGTGTTACTAATATAAAAATAGTAACACATCAAACAAATGCGCCCTGCACTCGCGTTTTACTTTTCTTTTATTTTTTGCCCATTTGATAACACGAATTTTAAATTCGTAACATTAAATCTATTATACTACTCGTCATGCTGCTCTCTTTTTCTTGGGAGGATTAATTGATGTTGAAATATATTATCCGGCGCTTGGCGATGCTGGTCATCGTTGTCATTGGTGTAACGCTGGTTACTTTTACCATGATACACCTGGCCCCGGGAGATCCTGCGGAGCTGATGGCCATTGCCAGGTACGGCCTGGAAAATCTGAGCGAAGAAGATATTGAACGTATCCGGGTGGCAGAGGGCTTGGACGCTCCTATTTTTATCCAGTACCTGCGTTGGCTGGGCCACACTGTCACCGGAGATCTCGGGCGATCACTGGTTACCGCCGATCCGGTACAGGAAGAGATTCTGCTCAAGCTTCCTGCTACCTTTCAGCTGGCTCTGGCTGCGCTGGTTGTTTCTCTTCTGGTTGCTGTTCCTGCGGGTATTATTTCGGCAGTAAAGCAGCATTCCCCGCTGGATTACTTAACCATGACCGGTGCTTTGCTGGGGGTCAGCATGCCCAATTTCTGCTTGGGCTTGCTGCTTATTCTCTTCTTTGCGGTGAAGCTGGGGTGGTTTCCAGTCTACGGTTATGGCGGTCTGAGCCATATGATCTTGCCGGCAATAACCCTGGGCACCGGGATGGCGGCCATTACCACCAGGCTGACGCGCTCCAGCATGCTCAATGTTTTAAGGCAGGATTATATCACAGCCGCCAGGTCCAAAGGCTTGAGCGAAGGACAACTCATCTTCAGCCATGCACTGAAAAACTCTTTTATTCCTGTAATCACCATCGTTGGCCTGCAAATAGGGCATCTGCTGGAAGGAACAGTAATCGTAGAATCTATTTTCGCCTGGCCGGGTCTGGGGAAGCTGCTGGTTGATTCCATTTTTGCCCGGGATTTTTCCATGATCCAGGGGTGCGCTCTTTTGTTTGCCGTTCTCTTTGTCTTGATAAACCTGCTGGTGGATATTTCTTATGTATACCTGGATCCGCAGATCAGGTACGAGAAGGAGAGTTGATATTGACTGCAGCAGTAGTAACAGCCTGGCGAAACCTTTCTGTTAATAATCAACTAAGAAAAAATAAAATGGCTTTAATCGGGCTGGCGATTATTTTGCTGTTGGTGATTGTAGCAGCTATTGCTCCTGTTTTCGTGCCGCACCATCCCTACGAACAGGATCTGGAGAAAGCATTTTTGCCTCCCTCGCTGGAGTATCCCTTTGGAACCGATGATTTCGGCCGCTGTATTTTCAGCAGAATCATTTTTGGCACAAGGATATCGCTGGCCATCGGTGTTGTCGTGACCGCGATCTCTGCTGTTACCGGCATCATTTTGGGAATGCTGGCCGGATTTTACAGCGGGATTGTCGATGAAGTGATCATGCGGATTGTAGATATTTTTTTGGCCTTTCCCGGGTTGATTCTTGCTTTAGTCATTGCCGGGCTTTTGGGTCCCGGTATGTTTAATGTCCTTTTTGCCCTGTCACTGGTGGGGTGGATGGGTTATGCCCGGGTAGTGCGGGGGGTGGTACTGGCAGAAAAGGAAAAGAATTTTGTAGAAACGGCAAGGGCACTGGGAGCCGGCAGCCTGTACATCATGTACCGGCACCTGTTGCCCAATGTGCTTGCGCCTGTGATTGTGATGGCCACCCTTGGTATCGGCCAGGCTATCCTGGCTGCTGCGGGTTTGAGTTTTCTGGGATTGGGGGCTCAGCCGCCTGTACCGGTTTGGGGTTCAATGTTAAACGATGGCAAAATGTATTTGCAAACGGCACCGCATCTGACTATTTTCCCCGGCTTGGCCATTATGATTACCGTGTTGTCTTTTAACTTTCTGGGAGATGGGCTGCGCGATCTTTTCGATCCCAGGCTCAGGGAAAAAACGATTGAATGATTGAAGAGGAGGGGTCTTAGTTGGCTTTGTTGAGCATTCGGAACCTGACAACCATCTTTCATACAGAGGAAGGGGTTATTACAGCGTGTGATCAGGTCAGCTTGGATATCCCTGCGGGGAAGACAGTCGGCCTGATCGGGGAAACAGGGTGCGGCAAATCAGTATTGGGAATGTCCATTCTGCGCCTGCTGCCGCGTAATGCCACCATAATAGGGGAGATACTCTACAAGGGGCAAGATATTTTATCTATGAATGCGGACCGGCTACGGCGTTTACGGGGAAATGAGATCGCCCTGCTTCCGCAAAGCCCGGCCACCTCCTTGAACCCGGCTTTGAAGATAGGTTTCCAGATCGCCGAGGGTCTGCATCTCCACAGGAAAACCCCATGGGAGCAGGCGTGGAGCAAGGCCATAAAGATGCTGGATTTTTTGAAACTGCCAGAACCCGAAAAAAGGGTGCAGGAGTATCCCCACCAGTTAAGCGGCGGGATGAAACAGCGCGCTTTAGCGGCTGCCAGCATTACCGGCAGGCCATGCCTGTTGATTGCTGATGAGCCCACCAAGGGTCTGGACGCTATTTTGCGGGCTCAAGTTGTAGGGGTCCTCCGGCAGCTTGTCCGGGAAACGGGTGCCGCCATGCTTCTGATTACCCATGATTTAAAAGTAGCAGCCAGCCTCTGTGATGAAATCGCGGTTATGTACGCCGGAGAGATTTTGGAACACGGAGATGCTGAACAGGTGCTGACAAAACCTCTGCACCCGTATACGCGGGGG
>DGEG01000023.1:0-7717 GCA_002385825.1 Firmicutes bacterium UBA3932
CATAAAATAGAGAGTGTTCTCGGAATAAGTGTTATACTTAAGTTAGTGGAAAGTAAAACCATAGCAAGAAGCGAAGGCAAAGCAAAGCGCGTTATCGATAAGCGGAAGCTATAGGATCTGCATCGGCAGAAGAAAGGAAGGGAAGCGAGATGATGATCAAACAACTTTCTGTTTTTATTCAAAATGAACCGGGCAGACTGGTTCAAGTGACGGATATCCTTCATAAAGCAAATATCAATATTTCGGCTCTTTCTCTGGCCGAGACAGAAGAATACGGCATCCTGCGAATGATCGTCAGCGATATCGATCTTGCCGCCGAGACACTGAGGCAAAACGGTTATAAGGTCAAAGCCATTGATGTCATCTGCCTGGTTACACCCGATGTCCCGGGAGCTCTCAATGAAAAGCTGAAGCTTCTCGCAGCGGAAAAGGTGGACGTAATCTATATGTACGGCTATTCCAGCGACGGCAAGGCCAGATTGATCCTCAAGACCAGCGATCCCAAGCGAGCAGCGGAAATATTGGAGCAGCAACAATAACAGAAGCTATAATAACAACAAGAATAGATAAAGCAAGAAAGCCTGCCGGGAAATCTTCCGGCAGGCTCTCTCTATAGCTCTCTTAAATTTTTCTTTTTTCCTCTTACGCTTTCTATTCTACTTGCTCAAGCAAGCTTCTTAAATCCAGCAATTCCTGTTTAGTAAGAGTAATTCCTCTACCCATTTTATGATGGCCGCTGTCCCAGCTGCGCATATCATATTTCGTCTGGCAGCCGTTCCATGAAACACGGTTCAACTCCTTCGTCCATCCTTTTGCATCTTTGCCAAAGATGCCGATATGTTCCACCAGTTCAAAAGTAACCTCTCTGTCCCTATCTGCCGGCATTTTCTTTCCTCCTTAACTAAAAGTAATAAATGTAATATATTTACATTTATATAATAATATTACTTACATTTTCTGTCAATGCCTTTTCATTCTTTTTTAGATGTTATGCCGACATCTATATTGTAATCGAATTCAGGGCCATGGAAATCCGATCCGGCAGTAATAATAAGCCCTCTTTTTTTGGCTATATCCGCCAACCGCTCCCCCTGTTCTTTCGTATGGGTGCTGTAATAACATTCCATACCGGCCAGACCCCATTCCTGAAGTTTATCCAACACCAACTCCAAACGTTCATACAGGTCGCAATTTTCTTCCTTCGGCAGTCTTATCTTCATGGGGTGAGCAAGAACCGCATAGCCGCCCGCCTTCTTGATGAGGGAAATGGCTTTACGAACATGAATTTTTTCCCTGTGGATTTTTCTTGCCTCGGGATGACGCAGGAAATGCCCGGGGGTGCTCGCTTCCCCTGTGGATTTGATATACCCCTTTTTAACCAAAGCCAGGGCAAAATTAGGTTTTCCCACATAATCCTGGCCTTCCCGCTGCAGCAGGTCCTCTTCGCTTATCGTATATCCGATTCGATTGAAAGCTGAAAGCAGCTTTCGATTGCGCTCCTGGCGCTTTTCACGCATATACTCTACTGCTTTTCTGAGCTCTTCGTTTTGGATATCGATTTCATAACCCAAAATATGCATATTAATAATCTTTCCGGCGTAATGATCCGGAACCCCGTCAAGTTCTTCGCCCTTCATATTCGCAGAAATCTCTATACCGGGTATCACCTCAACACCGAATTTCTCTCCCGCCTCCAAGGCTTCCTTGATGCCGTTAAACCCATCGTGATCCGTGATTGCAAGGGTCTTGACGCCTCTCTCCGCCGCGCGCCTGACCAGCTCTGTTGGAGACATGGTCCCGTCGGAATAATATGTGTGCAAATGCATGTCAATCATAGAAAGGATCCTCCTTTTCCGGACCGGACTGCAAGGCTATCGGATGCTTCAAAGCTTCTTTTTGTGCTATGTAAATGCAAGCGGCCTGAATCATGGTCACGATAGGAATGACAGCTAAAATCGCCTTAATTGAAAACTCTACAGAAATATAGCTTCCCATTATGGGAGACAACATGGCGCCCACGCTGCTCACGGTTCCCATAATTCCGAACAGTGCCCCTCTCATATGGGCGGGAGTACGCTCGGACGCCGCCGATGTGAGAATAGGCTCCACTCCTCCCGCAAGAAAATAGAAAACGGTAAAGAACAGGGCAAACACAAAAAGGGATTTAAAGGGCAAGGTCAACACCATAACGGGAATCGAAAGCAAAGTGAGCTTCATGGACAACCTCAGCTTGTCCGTCCGGTCTCCCCACCTGGTAATGGTCAGAGCTGCCGCCGCGGTGGCAAAGCTGGTGGCACCATTAATAAAGCCCGTATATCTTGCCGCTCCCGTGATAGTCCCCAGATTTTCCTGAACGTAAAGAGCTAAAAAAGGAGTAAATACGGTGCGAGCCATCCTCTGCACGAGGAGGCAAACCATGATGGAAATAATGTAAGGAGTAACAATCGCCCACCTGCTCTTCTTGCCTTCCTCGGCTGAACGAACACGGAAACCATATGTGTTTTTATCTTCCTTAACGAGAAACAAAACCAGCACAAACCCAATCATCATGAGCAGTCCGCCCAGCAAAAAGCATAAGCGGTAGCCTACAACTTCCGCCAGTAAACCGCCGATAAAGGGTCCTATGGACCAGCCAAGAAAAGTAGAAGATGTCATAATTCCCAGAGCATATGACATGTGGTTTTCTGGCGTATTGGCAGAAACGAAGCTCATGCTTGCCGTGACGGTTCCCGTAAAGATGCCCTGGCAAATCCGGAGAATCATAAACTGCCATACGTTTCGCACCATACCCATTGACGCCAAAATCAAAGCAGCAAAAAACATGGCCCGCAAAATCATCATCTTGCGTCCGTAACGGTCAGATACTACTCCCCATACCGGGGAAGCGACAGCCATGGCTGCTGCCGGCAAGGTGGCCGACAATCCCACGTAATAGCTGAGCTGGACGCTGCTTGTAACGCCCAGTTCCTGAAAATAAAATGGGACGAAGGGGATGCCAAAACCAAAGCTCATCAGCGAACAAATCTGACTGACCCACAGAGTATATAAATTTATTTTCCAACGCTCCATAAACGGAAACCTGCTTCCCTTATAAGTCCACTACCATAGATCTCTTCAGCCCGTCCACTTCCGATGCCCCTTTCAGTGCTTCTACAAGAGCGAGGGCAAAGATCATAGCGGTTCCCGGGGCTTTCGATGTAATGATCTTTCCGTCGATCTCCACCGGTTTTTCTCCTACTTGGGCTCCCTTGAGATGTTCTTCCATGCCCGGATAGATAACAGCCTTTTTGCCCTTCAACAAACCCAGGTTGCCGAAGATCATAGGTGCTGCACAAATCGCCGCCAGCCAGCGGTTTTTCTCTTCAAATTTTTTTAACTGTTCCTCAAGACCTTTATGGGCACCTAAGTTGGTAGTTCCCGGCATACCTCCGGGCAACACGATCATCTCGCAGTTATCGTAATCCGCTTCCTCGAACAACAGATCAGCCGTTACAGGAATTCCATGAGCCCCCTTCACAACCCGCTCTCCTGTAATGGATACTGTCTCTGCATCGACTTCCGCTCTTCGCAACACATCCACTATGGTAACCGCTTCGATTTCCTCAAAGCCTTCTGCCAGATGCACATATACTTTCATCGATTTACCTCCTCCCAACATCACAAAAAAACGCTCAGTTTTTCCAAGCGCTCCGGCTTTTTAATTACATTATATATTACCCTGCAAATAACAACAATAATCTTACTCTCTTTGAAATGTACTATCTTACTTCGACGGATGGTCGGTGCTGTTGAAAAACACAGACACCGGCCACGAAAAATTCGTACCCGATGTCTGTGCCATGTTCTTTAGAACTACTGTTTATTTACATTTATTTTTTATCGCAGACCTACTGCTAATCCACCGCTATCTTTCCTCCCGGAAATAGGCATTGCCAAGATCCTCCGGAGGCTGATTCTCCTTCTTGTTCTTTCTGGAGCTCAAGATGATAATCACAATGGTTGCCGCGTAAGGCAGCATGTCAACCCAGTATTGAGAGATGTGAATTCCCATGCTCTGAAGGCGGAACCCTAAAATGGAAAGCCCTCCGAAAAGAAAAGCGCCTATAAAAGCCTTAATCGGATTCCAGGAAGCGAAGATGACCAGCGCCACCGCAATCCATCCTCTTCCGGCAACCACATTTTCCACCCAGACGGACATCATTACCAAAGACATGTATGCTCCGCCCAGTCCGCAGAGAGCTCCGCCCACGCAGGTGTGAACATATTTGTACAGAGTCACATTGATGCCGGAAGCATCTGCGGAAGCCGCGCTCTCTCCCACCGCTTTCAGGTTCAGTCCCTGCCTCGTACGGTAGAAATAGATTGCCGTTACTGCCACCAGAACATAGCCGAAATATGCAAACACGTCCTGCCGGAAAAAGACAGGCCCTATAAAGGGTATGTCCCCCAACAAAGGAAAGTGAACCTTTGCAAAGAAATCTTTAATTTCTTGCGGAACAACAAGCCCTACATATGACTTGCCCATGAAACTGGCAAAACCGGTTCCGAAAATGGTCAGGGTCAATCCGGTTACCACCTGGTTCGCCCGGAGAGTGACAGTGAGAAAAGCAAAGATCAAGCTGCCTGCCGCTCCCGCCAAAATGGCTCCCAATATTCCCAGCCACGGATTGCCCGTCTCAAATCCCACGACAAAGCCCATAATGGCGCCCATGAGCATCAGCCCTTCCACACCCAGATTCAGAAGTCCGGCTTTCTCGGTGATAATTTCACCGATGGTTGCAAGGAGCAGTGGCATACTTGCGATCACCGTTGCAGCTAAAAATCCTTCCATTTATGCCACCTCCCTTTGAACTTTACTTCTTCTTCTGTCTGGAATGCTGACTTTATATTGCAGGAAAAACTCGCTGCCCAGCACAAAGAACAGGATGATTCCCTGCATCATATCCGCTACGGCAGCGGGGATCTGCATGGAAACCTGAATGTAAGCGCCCCCCTGCAACAGTATGGCGAAAGCGACGCATACAAAGAGCACCGCAATGGCGTTCAGCCTGGAGAGCCACGTGGTGATGATGGCGGTAAACCCATAACCGCCGGACAGGCTGGCAGCCAGGGTCTTCTCCACTGCCGATGCCTGGATCATGCCCGTCAAGCCGCAGAGCCCTCCGGAGATAAACATGGCCACTATGATAATCGACGAAATGTTCATTCCGGCATACCTGGCCGTTTCCTTGCTTTCGCCCACTACCGTAATCTCAAACCCTTTTTTAGTATGGTTGATGAAAATATATATGAATACGACGAGTACGAGGGCTATTACCCAGCCTATATGAATTCCAAAAAGTTTGGGCAGGATGGCATTGTCGTGGAAAGTTGCTACCTTGGGAAATCCTTGAGATTCCGGATCCTTCCAAGGTCCGTACTGCAGATAAGTAACAAATTTAATCGCAATGTAGTTTAGCATCAGCGTAAATATGGTTTCGTTTACTCCCATCTTAGCCTTGAAAAACGCGGGAATAAAAGCCCAAAGGCCACCCATTATCATGGCCGCCAGTGCCATTAGAAGCAACATCACCGGTTTCGGCAGCCCTTCGATGTTAAGCGCGACATAGGCCGCGGCCAACGCCCCCATGATAATCTGCCCTTCTCCTCCGATATTCCAGAATTTCATTTTAAAAGCAATTAAAATACCTAAGGATGTAACCACCAGGGGTATGGCCTTTAATACGGTTTGGGTGAGCCGGATCTCCGTACCCAATGCCCCTGAAACCATGCTGGGGAAAATAACAAACGGGTTATATCCCAGGACCCAGATCACCAGCCCCGCGCAGACTATGGAAAATAAAATGGCTAGGATCCGGATCAACCATTCCACATTTTTAGGAAGGTCGTCCCGTTTAACGATATTAAATCTGGTCATGAGCCAACCCCTCCTTACCGCCTGTCATCAACAGGCCGATCTGCTCCTTCGTCACTTCATCCGGATCTACGATGCCGGTAATCCTCCCCATACAGAGGACCATGATCCGGTCGCAGAGATCCATGAGCACATCCAGGTCCTCACCGACAAACAGAATACCTACGCCTTTCTTTTTCTGTTCATTTAGCAGATCGTATATCTTGTACGACGCACCGATGTCCAGACCCCGGGCAGGGTAGGCGGTGATCAGCACTTTGGGATCAGAATCGATTTCACGCCCCAAAAGCACTTTCTGAATATTACCTCCCGAAAGCTTCTTTATCGGGTAATGGACACCTGGCGTCTGAATGTCCAACTTTTCAACAATAGATTTGGCTTTAGCCTCACAGGCAGCCCTCTTGAGAAAGATGCCCGGCTGATTCTGATAATCCTTCAAGATTAGGTTATGAACGATATCCATGGCACCCACAAGCCCCATTCCAAGACGGTCTTCGGGAATGAATCCCATGCGGATTCCCAACCGGATAATGTCCCTTGGCGTCTTGCCGATGATGTTTTCTCCTTCGAAAAAGATCCTTCCTTTTTCGGCTCTCGTGAGCCCAGCAATGGTCTCGCAAAGCTCCTTCTGACCGCTGCCGGCCACCCCGGCTACTCCGAGGATTTCTCCGGCGTGAAGGCTGAAACTGATTCCCGAAAGGGAACTTTTTTGATCGCTGCTTGTGACGTAAAGATTATCGACTTCAAGAAGTGTTTCCTTTTCCTTTTCAGTTTTTTCCTTTTTAATAGCCAGGTCTACTTTTTTCCCTACCATCATCTCTATAAGGGTGGGAACCTGGACCTCAGAAGTTTTAACGGTGCCGACGGATCTGCCTTTGCGAAGTACAGTTATACGATCGCTGATTTCCATTACCTCACCCAGCTTGTGGGTAATGATAACTACGGCACAGCCGTTATCACGCATGCTGCGGATGATCTTAAAAAGCCTGCGAATCTCCTGAGGAGTCAATACAGCGGTAGGTTCGTCCAATACGAGTATCTTCGCCCCCCGGTAAAGTACTTTTATGATTTCCAGGGTCTGTTTCTCACCTACGGACATATTGTAGACTTTTTTGTCCGGATCCACATCCAACCAGTATTGATCTGAAATGGCCCGGATCTCCCTGGTAAGCTGTTTGTTCTTCATAAACAGCCCTTTACCTTTACCCAAAGCTATATTCTGCCTTGCCGTCATCACATCTACAAGCTTGAAATGCTGGTGAATCATTCCGATGCCCATTTCGATGGAATCCTTGGGCGAAGTAAAGTTAACTTCTTTTCCGTAAACGGAAACGGTGCCCCTATCCTGACGGTAGATGCCTGACAGTATATTGACCAAAGTACTCTTTCCGGCGCCGTTTTCTCCCAACAAAGCATGGACCTCTCCATTGTATACGGTAAGGTCCACATCTTCATTAGCCATTACAGATCCAAAGGCTTTACATATGCCTTTCATCTCGATTGCCTTGACTGGCTCCATAACTACCTCCGATAAAGCATCGGGGCGGCTCTGAAGGGGAACCGCCCCAGTATGGTAATTACCGAATTGTCACTGCATCCGTTACTGGATGGCAGTAATTCCTTCCAGCACGTAATCTATTGCCCAGATTTCGTCACGCTCGGTAAGAGCGTCACCGGCTTCTACGACTACGTTGCCCTCATTGTCCTTGAGAGGTCCTACAAAGATCGGGAAGTCTCCTGCGATTATCTCGGCTTTAACTCTCTCTACTTCCGCTTTCGCTTCGTCGGATACAAGATCCGTCA
>DGEG01000023.1:7740-13533 GCA_002385825.1 Firmicutes bacterium UBA3932
GATGCCAGATGGGAGCTGTCAGGAAGGAACCGGGAGCCACCTTGCTGTTGTCTATATTGTAACCTACTGCATAGGCGCCTACCTTTTCAGCTGCAATCTGAGCCGCCGAAGTGTCCGCATGCTGGGTGAGCACGTCACAGCCCTGGGCGAGAAGAGATTCTGCTGCCGCCTGTTCCAGTGCCGCATCGCCCCAGCTGTTGATGTATACAACGTTCATGGTCACATCGGGATTGACGGATTTTGCACCGAGGAAGAACGAGTTGATACCGATGAGTACTTCCGTATAATCATACGCAGCGATGTAACCCAGTTTATTGGTTTCTGTCATCATACCCGCCACGATTCCGGAGAGATACCTGGCTTCTTCCATAGCTCCGAAATAGTTTCCGAAGTTGGTGTCGTTCATCTTATAACCGGAGAAGTGCAGGAAGGTCACATCCGGGTATTCGCTGGCCAGTTCTTCTAAACCGTCCATGTGTCCGAAGCTGGTGCCGATAATGATGCTGGCACCGTTGTCAATCATATTGATGGCGTTAGTCTTTACTGCCTGCTTATCTTCTGCTACGTTCTCGGCATACAGAACTTTAACGGCACCTCCGAAATGCTCTTCAACAGCCATTGCTCCCATATGCTGCGCCTGATTGTAACCGCCGTCTGTTATGGTTCCGATATAGAGGAATCCTACGGTGGTCACGTCCTCGGGAGCCTCGCCGTTTCCGCCCGGCTCGTCACCGCCGCCGCAGCCAACCATTGCCGTCATTGACAGTATAAGGACTAAGAAAATTGCTAAAACTTTTTTCATTTTTTCCTCTCCTTTTCTCCTTCTCCTTGCTTGTTGTACAATGTTTTACAATAGTTAATTTTAGATTATTCCCTAAAAGTTATGTGATCGTCTTCAATAGACGCAATAACCGACAAAGATTCGACCCGATAGCCTTCTTTACGCAACTTGTCTCCGCCGCCTTGAAAAGCCTTCTCCACAGCAGCGCCGAAACCGCAGACTGCGGCGCCTGCCTGTTTTGTCAGGTCTATCAATCCGAAAGCTGCCTCACCGTATGCCAGAAAATCGTCAATAATCAGGATATTGTCCTGTTCGGAAAGATATTTTTTAGATACGATTACCGTGTATACGGCCTTTTTCGTAAAAGAGGTCACCTCTGTGTAGTAATACCCGTCGGTCATTGTATTGGGTGCGGCCTTCTTTGCAAAAACTACAGGTAAGTTGCCCATATGCATCGCCGTGGCGCAGGCCAAAGCGATACCGGAGGATTCAATGGTTAGAATTTTGTTTATCGGAAGGTCAGCAAAACGCGCGGCAAACTCTTTCCCGATTTCCGATACTAAATCGACATCAATCTGATGATTTAAAAAACAGTCCACCTTTACGATCTCAGTACCGATAACTTGTCCGTCTTTTACGATCCTGTCCTTTAGCATCTGCATAGATGAATAGCCTCCGACTTCATTCCTTTAAGTAATGCTATTATAGAACCTTGCTTGCGCCGCGTAAAGCTTTTTTCCCCAAATCCCTGGTAGAATCTTGTCGATATTTTTTGAATGTACGCATTATCCCGAACATTAAGCAATTCTTTGACATCTGATTTCCGCCTGCACTTTTTTCTTCTTGTAAGCTGTCCGGTTCTTTTACCGGCCATGATCCATACGAAGATACAAAAAAGCAATTTTCTACAATTATTTATATATATCCGTAATTGTGTTTTTGTCTCCCATTCTCTTGATTTTCGTGCAAATCATTGTTATATTGAATTACATGCAGCCATTGCTCATACTTTGAGCACCTTTAACAAATTATCGTAAATGATGTTCAGCCAGCCCAAGGAAGGGGTATACATATGAACCAAAATAGACCCATTATCTCAATACGGGGTCTGGAAAAGATCTTTTACAGTAAAACCGGCCAGGTAAAAGCCTTGGAAGATATTAACCTGGATATTTATGAAGGTGAGATTTTCGGCATCATAGGACTCAGCGGCGCCGGAAAGAGCACCTTAGTTCGCTGTATGAATTTTTTGGAAAGGCCTACAAAAGGCACCGTATTCTTTGACGGAAAAGACCTTTCAAAATTAAGCAAGAAAGACCTGAGAATCGCGCGGCAATCCATAGGCATGATCTTCCAGCATTTTAACTTGCTGATGCAGCGCAACTCTATAGATAACATCTGCTTCCCGCTGGAAATTGTCGGGATGGATAAAAACGAGGCACAGAAACGCGCATATGAGCTTCTGGAGTTGGTGGGACTTTCCGACAAGGCGAAAGCTTACCCTGCTCAGCTTTCCGGAGGGCAAAAACAGCGCGTGGCCATTGCCAGGGCTCTGGCCACCAAGCCCAAGGTATTGCTCTGTGATGAAGCTACCAGTGCTTTAGATCCCGCAACAACCCATTCGATCCTCGGGTTGCTGAAACAGATTAACAAGGAATTTGGACTTACCATCGTAATCATCACCCACGAGATGAGCGTCATCGAAGAAATATGCCAGAGGATCGCCATTATCGACAACAGCCGGATTGTGGAGGTAGGAAACGTCATCGACATTTTTACCAATCCCAAGTCGGAGATCGCCAAGAGCTTTGCTTCTCCCGGCGGCGACAGGCCGGACCGCGTTATCGGCAACCGGTGCTGCCAGATCATCTTCGACGGGAACTCTTCCTACGAACCGATTCTGGCAAAGACGGTTTTAGAATGCAAAGCACCGGTAAACATCCTGTTCGCCGATACCAGGAATATCGATGGTAAAGCCTTCGGTCAGATGATCATACAGCTTCCCGAAGATGAAAATCTATCCGATCGGGTTGTGGCCTATCTCCGGGCCCAGGGCTTGATAGTTAAGGAGGTGGAATCAAGTGTTTAGCAGCGTTGTAACAAAAATGATAGGATTCGGTTTGCTTGAAACGCTTTATATGACCCTGGTCTCCACCGCCTTAGCATATGTGATAGGGTTGCCCTTAGGCGTTGCCCTGGTAGTATCAGACGGAAGCCAGAATTCTTTTGTAAGAGGTATAAACACGGTTTTGGGAATCGTGGTCAATTTACTGAGATCGATACCTTTTTTGATTTTACTTGTGACCGTTATTCCCGTTACCCGGTTTATAGTGGGAACTTCCATTGGTTCCACTGCAACCATCGTTCCCTTAGTTATAGCCTCTGCGCCATTCGTGGCCAGATTAGTAGAGTCTTCCCTCAAGGAAGTGGATAAAGGAGTGATAGAAGCCGCTCAATGTATGGGCGCTTCCATGACACAAATCATTTATAAGGTAATGCTTCCGGAAGCGAAACCCTCTCTGATTGTAGGGTCTGCCATTGCAGTCACTACAATCCTAAGCTATTCCGCCTTAGCCGGCTTTGTGGGCGGAGGCGGATTGGGAGATATAGCGGTTCGCTACGGTTATTACCGCTATCAAGAAGACATCATGCTGATTACCGTTGCCCTTTTGGTCATCATCGTTCAGATCCTGCAGGAAATCGGGATGAGACTGGCGAAAATCAGCGATAAAAGAATATAAAATTTAATATGGAGGAATAGAAATCATGAAAAAGATATTATCGCTATTATTAATTTCCATACTTGCCCTATCGCTATTTACGGGATGCGGTGGCGGCGAAGCCGAAGAACCTGAAGCGGAGCTTCAAAAGATCATTGTAGGCGCAAGTCCGGCTCCCCATGCGGAAATCCTGGAAATTGCCAAAGAGCTTCTGGTCGAACAGGGCTATGATCTTCAGATCCAGGAGTTTGTGGATTATGTTCAGCCAAACCTGGCCTTGGACAGCGGGGAAATCGATGCCAACTACTTCCAACACCGGCTCTACCTTGATCAGTTCAACGTAGAAAACGGAACGGAGATTGTGGCCATTGCAGACGTTCATTACGAACCTTTCGGCATTTATCCGGGAAGAACATCATCTCTTGACGATCTGACAGACGGCTCCCAAATCGCCGTACCCAACGACACCACAAATGAAGCAAGAGCTTTGTTGCTCTTAGAATACCTGGGATTGATAAAGCTTAGAGAAAACGTGGGTCTGGAAGCCACAGTAAACGATATCGTTGAAAACCCGAAAAACCTTAAGATTGTAGAGATCGAAGCCGCCCAGCTTCCTCGCTCACTTCCCGACGTAGACATGGCAGTTATTAACGGCAACTATGCCATCGACGCCGGGCTCAACGTAGGCACCGATGCTTTGGCTATCGAAGATGCAGAGTCTCCCACTATCAAAACCTATTATTCCAATGTACTGGCTGTTAAGGTAGGCAATGAGGACAGGGAAGATTTGCAGGCTTTAGCGGCAGCCCTGTTATCTCCTGAAGTCAAGGCATTTATCGAAAGCACCTATGAAGGCGCCGTAGTGCCCATGTTCTAATCGTCAACACCAGTTGACAACAAATGAATAAATTTAAAGGGACATTGCTTCACATCAATGGAATAAATGTCCCTTTTTATATGGTTACAGGTATCTGATAAAAGATATCTGTGACAAGACGCACCGATACGGGTGTTTTACTTTATGAATCCCGCCTTGGACAAGATCTCTCTAGCTATGGATTCCTTAGACTCATTGACTAAGACTACAGGTCCGGTACAGCCCATTCCCGTCTCCGCATAGATTCCTTCTTTCCAAAGGCATATGGCCGCATCTTCAATATCCATGACCTCTATGCCCTGAATTTCAGCGGTGACAATTTCTTTCGCCGGCGGAGTCACCTCGGCGGGCGCATCGGGAGCCTTGGGCAAGCCCGCGTCGCCGCTTCTTGCCCTGCATTTTGCGCTTTCTAAAATCTCTTTAAGCCCTGCCTTGTTAGCCTTGGCGAATTCCTCTTTCGCAATGCTCTTCCAGTCGTTCTTTACAAGCTGGCTGGCATATTCCACTGCACCTGCAATCACCGGAGCTCCCGAAGCCCTGGAAACTATGAGGATCAGCTTATCATAGCCTTCCCCGATTCCCGGTCCGTAGCCGTAACCCGTGGATTCATAACTTCCTCCCGTGGTGTAGGCCGAAAAGAGCTTCATCATCAGATTGCCCGTCAGGGGATCCATGACCATGACGTCTGCCGACGCGGTCAAAAGATCGTTGCCGCGCATGATTACGCCGCCGTCAGCTCTCTGGGACTCGGCGAAGCGGATATCATAACCCTTCTCCTTTAATGCAAGCAGGGCCATTTCAGCCTGTCTAGCTCCGTCCACATTGACTATTCCTACTGTGGGCTCCGCTATGCCGCTTGCCTTCGCGGCAATAATACCGTAAATTGCGTTCTTAACCATGCCTTCCACCCTATCGGCGGAAGCGGTTCCCGTTGTGGTAGCAAGATAGAGTTCCTTGCCTTTGCCCGGCGTAATGACTCTTCCCACGGTGGAAACCCCGATGGGGAAAGGATAATGCATGGTTACCGCAGCCTGGATTTCTCCACTTGCCAACATGGCTTCCATCTTCTTGTGGACATCATCACCTTCTATGACCAGAGCTTTATAGCCCTTTCTTTCCGCCAGGGCAACGCCCTCATATATGGCTTCCATACCCAGTTCGCTTCCCTCTGCGGCTATTCCGATTACGGGCAGGCTTTCCGCCACCACACTTCCATCTTTACGTGCGGCCTGTTTTCCGCTGTTTTTCTGCAACACCACGGAAACACCGTCAAAGAGGTTGGTCATGCGGCCAAGGAAGAGACTTCCTTTTCCGATGATCATGGCTTTCTCGATCTTACCGGATAAGATGTCGTCCCTTGCGAATCCGAGATAAGGTACACCGGAAGGAATGTGTCCTTGGGTGGGAGCCCAGCC
>DGEG01000023.1:13663-23946 GCA_002385825.1 Firmicutes bacterium UBA3932
GTGTCCTTGGGTGGGAG
The DNA here is from genome assembly GCA_002385825.1 of Firmicutes bacterium UBA3932. GTDB lineage: Bacteria > Bacillota > Clostridia > Peptostreptococcales > Anaerovoracaceae > UBA1426. The sequence continues at coordinate 13,681 of DGEG01000023.1, forward strand.
CCCAGCCCGGCATGCCGTGCTTCATGACGAAGTCGGCTATTCCCTCACGTTCCAAAACTCCCTGCTTTACCGCCAGCGCTGCTATCATCTTATAGTTGGCTTCCGGCACATCTCCGGCTCCCGCGGGCTTTGTAACATCGGGGTTCTGCATCTCAGCCGCATACTTTCCGATATCGGTAATTCTAAGCCCCGCTCTCTCCAAAGGTTCGGAGACGAGAGCGGTGATGACGGCCTGAGGTGAAGAGCCTGTTCCTACGCTATGACTCCCCACGATATCCGTGTTGATTTCCGGACTCACTCCGTCGTTTTCACTGACGAGAACGGCAAAACCGCCCATGACGTCTTCTAAGACAGGCATGCCTTTTTTAACGTGATCCTTACCGTTCATACCCAGCTTTGCGGTGGTTCCTCCCGCAAAGACAATCACGTTCTTATAGGTTCCGGACTTGACAAGAGCCGCCGCCTCGATGAGGGAATGAACCGGAGCGGCACAGAATCCCCGGGTGTCGGACCCGGTAGCGTTGACCAGACCTGCGATTTCCGCCTGGGCTTTGGCAAAGTTGCCTCCGCCCCTCTGGTTCATATCGCCGCAGGCCTCTTCGCTGCAGTCGATTACGTAATCTACCTCTTCCCTTGCAATGCCGCTGTTGTTAATCAGATGAAGAAGAGTCAATACACCTGTGGCTTTATAAACCAGATTTTCCAATATAACATGGGCAGTCAAGGCGGCGTCTATATCGTGAGCTCGCTTTACATAACCCACCAGTTTTCCATTGTGATAGAGGGGCTCTGCATGCTCTTCCTCTACGAATTTAACGATTTCGTTGTGATCTACACCCTCTTTTAACCGGGCAAGAAGGGTTTCATCCATAAGAGGATGTTCGGAGAGCTTTCCCCTGATCGCTTTTACAAATTCTTTATCTAAAAACACAAGATCAAAGACGTCACATATTTGCATCAGGCCCAGAAATTCGTCCTGAGGCATGATTTCGCCCAGCTTTCCGAATCGCTTGGCACCGGGTACTTCCTTGTCATACCAGGGTATTTCATAGCTTCTAAGGTCTTCAGGTACAAGGTTTCCTATATACACCTGGTTGGGAGGATAACTGACAGCGCTTTCAAAACTTCGAATATGTCCGGGAAGCGCAGCCAGATACTCGGAGTCGGGGTTGACGATCCGCTCCGTTGTCTGTGTGGTCCCGTTATGGATTACGAAATCCGGCCCGTGGACCAAAATGTAGCTGGTCGCTTTTATTACCGCGTTTCTGCTCATTTTCGCATCCTTTCTATACGTATCAAACCGTTATTGATTTTTTGAATCTCGTATCTATATCAAGAAAAGGTGATGAAGATCACCTTTTCCTGAACCATTGCTTAATATTTTGTGTACTGCTCCCGGATTGCGGTCATCTCGCTGATGATTTCATCTACGTTCAATACCATTTCCATCATGCCGACTTGTTCGTCGTATACAGCCTCATCGACCTCTGCTTTGATCTCCGGCTCGCAAATGTGATATACCTTGAGTCCCAACGAGACTCCGGCCAAAGGACCTGCATAGGTGGGGTCGCCTGCCGTTACGGTCTCAGCTGCCAGACCCGCGGCTTCTCCTTCCGCGGCGCCCAACAGAACGACTATGTTCTCCGGACCGTACTGCTCAGCGTACTCCTTTACCCTTTTCTGGTTCTCCAGGTCCATTGCCCCTGCAGCGGTTCAGACAAAGCATTCCGTCGATGAAAATACGACTTCACCGCCTGCCGTGGCTACGCATTCCGCTATGGCAGGACCCGGTATGCCGTCTCTGTCGCCGATGACGACAACTTTTTTGTCTCTTAGTATTGCCATCTTGTCCTCCTTCCTTATTCCGTTATATATATTTTTTTATCATAGCCTCAACATTTGATGCTGTTGCCTCTTCCTTGACAAGCTCGTCAACTTTTTCGCCGTCTTTATAAATAGCTATTACGGGAAGTCCGAGCACCTTCTGACTTATAGCCAGACGCCTGGCCTTACTGGTATTCAATTTTGTGAATTTGATCTTGTCCCCGTACTTTTCGCTTAGGGATTCAATGGCCGGCATCAGAGCCTCACAAGGCGCACATCCGTCTCCGTAGAAATCCACCAACACGTAGCCTTCTGCCTCAAGCACTTCTTTTTCAAAAGTTTCTTTATCAACCTGCAACACGATACATTCCTCCTCTTTTCTCAAAAATATCTCTCAGCCTGCTTCTTCGTTCAAATACTTCTCTGCCTGAGTTGCCGCAATAGCACCATCTGCCGCTGCGGTGACAACCTGACGCAGAGATTTGGCTCGAATGTCACCCGCCGCAAACACGCCGGGTATATCGGTGTTCATATTGTCATCGGTGACGATATAATGGTTTTCCATCTTTACCTTTCCTTCATACAGCTCCGTCTGAGGTCTGAAGCCTATGAATACAAAGACGCCGAACATCCCATCCTCCGGGTCCGCCTTCACCTCAGTCCTCTCTCCCGTCTTGACGTTCTCTACCACCAAGGTATCCAGGAGCTCCTCTCCTTTGAGTTCCTTCACGACGCTGTCCCACATAAATTCTATCTTGGGGTTGGCAAAGGCTTTTTCCTGGATGGATTTTGCCGCACGAAGCGCATCTCTTCTGTGAATCACGGTCACCTTTCTGGCGAATTTCGTCAGGTAAATAGCCTCTTCAATTGCAGCATCGCCTCCACCTACCACGAATACCTCCAGTTCTTCGAAGAAAGCGCCGTCGCAGGTGGCGCAATAGGATACGCCCCGACCTGTAAATTCTTTTTCACCCGGGCAACCCAGGGTGGCGGGTTGAGCTCCGTTGGCAAGTATGACTGCCTTTGCCTGATAAGTATTGTTCAAACCTTTTATGGTCTTCGTCTTTCCTTCCAGTTCCACTTCCTGCACCGTATCATAAACGATTTCAGCGCCGAAATGCACTGCCTGGGCTTTCATGCGCTCTATGAGGCTCGGCCCCGTGTCGCCTTCCAAGGCGCCGGGATAGTTGGCGATTTCCGCGGTATTGACAATTTGCCCTCCTTCACGGGCTTTCTCAATGATCAATGTACTCAGTCGCGAGCGTCCGGCATAGAGTCCAGCTGATAAGCCTGCAGGACCGGCACCTATAATAACGACATCGTATATTTTGCTCATATTTCCCTCCTATATTGTTTACTGTTCAAACACTGTCTGTTCTTCAACTTCTGTAGTTAAAGCCTTCAGGGCTTTGTCAATAAGCTTACGCCTTAGTTCTTTCTCCTCTTCTATCGACAATGCGGGATTTCCCAAGGGGTGGGGTATGGCCACCGTAGGAACTATGCGATTTGCTCCAACCGTTAAAGAGATGGGTACTACAGTACACATATGAACTACAGGAAGTCCGGCTCTTTCAATTTCTTTTACCATCGTTGCACCGCAACGCGTACAAGTTCCTCACGTGGATGTAAGAATGACCGCGTCCACACCGTCGGCCACAAGTTCCTTTCCGATTGCAGCGGCATAGGCTTTCGCGCTGGCTACAGCCGTACCGTTTCCCGTTGTGCTGTAGAAATATCTGTGCAATTTGCCTATTTTCCCGGCCTTCTCGTATTCCCTCAGGATATCCACGGGCAGCACCCTGTCCGCATCCTGATTTGCCGCCACCGGATCATAACCGCCGTGAGCGGTCTCGTATGTGCTTTCCGTCAGATCAAAAACGCCTTCAATGTCGTACTTGCCATATTTGGATGCGCTTGAGGATTCTATATGATCCGGGTTTCCTTTAGGTACAATTCCTCCCGATGTAACCAATGCGATGGTGGCTTTCGTAATGTCTTTAACCGCAGGCCTTGGCTCTACCCGATCAAAGTCTGGCATGGGGAACTCAGTCGTATAGGGTTTCCCCGCCATTTTGGCGAGAAGCATGTCCACCGCTCGCTCGGATCCCCGCTTTTCCTCGAAGAAGTTAACCCGAATCCCGTTGGGAATATATCCTTCCTCCGCCGAAGCTCCTATCTCTTCGCCTGCAGCCAGTTTCATAGCCAAAGCAGCCATGGTTTTCACCGCATCTCTCATGCCCGCTGCCGAGCTCTTGGTGGAGATGATGTAAATATCTTTCTTGAAACTGTCAACACCGGGGTTCTCCACATACATACCCGTTATTGCGGGAATTCCCAACTCCTTTTCCACCGTGGATGCCACCGTTCCGCAGGCCATTCCGTATCTTCCCGCATTGAATGCAGGACCTGCAATTACGATATCGGGCTCAAAGCTTTTGATCAGATCCAATACTTCTTTCGTTGCTGCTTCAAGGTTCTCGTTGAAGTAGGAATCGCCGCAGATGACCGTTCCCACAATTTCGGCCTTGTCTCCGAAGGCGGCATTGAATGCCATGCCCGGACCCACAAATCCCTCTCTGGCTTCCGGTCTGTAATCGGCTTTTTCCTCGCCGCCGATCTGGGCGAAAAATTGGTTGATATAATGAACGACTCTATACTTTCCCATACTTCTACCTCCTATCTGGCGGAAAGCTTGTTGAATCCAAGCTCATTGGTTGCACCGGTAATGGCCTGCAGCTCAACCACAATGGTTCCGTCCTGCTGCAGACTTCCTTCGAAGCCGCCCGCTATCACATTTGCCACTTCCGGATGACCGATGACCTTTTCCATGGGGGGCAAACTGACCAGCATGTTAGCATTGCCCGCAGTCACTACCGCATCGGCGCTGGCATCCGCATCGGCTAAGGATTGAGAAGCTCCATCCCTGCCTGCGTATTCATCGGTGATAATAACGGTCTTGATGCCTTTCGCTTCAATTTTTTTGCAGTTCATTATCAGGTCGGTGTCCGGATTTCCGAAACCTTCCTGGGAAATGATCACACCGTCCACTCCAAAAAATTCCGCCAATTTTGCAGACCAGTCTGAAGACCGCTCCTTATCAGCCAGGTATACATTTTCATTGGTGATGATGACACCTACGAAATTCAGCTCCGTACCATGCTTTGCAAAAAGATCATGGACCACAGGATTGTTCAGATGATGATAAGTAGTATTCTTGTCACAGGCAGAAACGCAGTTTCCGCTGACCACAGCCCCGTCCATCAACTCAGTCGGGTAAAGCATAGTCGGAAGGGAATGCTTCATATCAAGACCGTAAACGTAAGTATCATGGAGCAGTCCTTGGGTTTGAAGCATTTGAACATATGCAACTCTCGGAAGGTCGGGATATTTCTCAATGCCTTCTTTCAAAGAAGGTGTTTCGTAAACTTTCACTTCATCGGGTTCTACGTCTTTCGCCAGCTTTCCGAGATAAGCGGCCGCTTTCAGCCCGGCCAGCCTCACAGCTTTCTCGTGGGCGTATTGCTTGAGTCCATCAACGGGCTCACAGACCACCACGAGATTGTTCAGCTTGGAAAAAGGCGTATAGTCCGCTCCGGGACCTGACATATCGATTATACCTTCTTGAAATCCTACTATTTTACCTGTAGTTACTACCGCCGCACCTTTTAACACGTGGGTTCGCCCGCTTCCAACCGTGCTCACCTTTGACAGGATTCCGGGGAAGATGCCGCCGGATCCCTGAACCTTAACACGAGGTTCTATCACGTCTTTCACGGGCAATATTCGTATACTCTCACCGGGTCTTGCGATTTCCAGGGAAACGGATTTAATATTTTCATCTTCCAGGAGATGATCCCTCAGCTCATCCGCATTGACGAAGAGGATACCCTTTTCTACCTTCGAAACGGAATCAAAACGGATATCGCGAATAAAGATATTTCCCAATTCCAATTTCATAATATTTCTCCTCCTACTTTATCCGCTGCGCTTTTCAATGCAGCAACAATCAGTTGGTAATCCACCTCACTGAAATCGGCAAGCAACCTCTCCTGATTATTGTACCCACATTTTTTTGGATATCTCACAAATTTTTCACAAACCTTAATGCTGTTTTCTATTATCTGTAGAGAATCCCAATCCATGCTGCCCGCCTCTTTGCTGATGAGGATGGATTTATACGGTGTTTCATTTGGTTTCAAGCTTCCTGATAAAGGATGGCTCAGCAGCTTGTGACCTTTATGAATTCTGTCCCTTACCGCTATTAGCACATCTTTTAGCGACCCTTCGATGTATTCTTTGTCGCAGCTGATGCCCGGATCGCCTTGGACTTTTGGATTATTTGTTACCAGGATCATGCTTTACCCCTTTCGTGCACTCTGCCGGTTCAATGTTTAGATCCGGAGAAAAAACCGGATACAAAAACAGAGCAAAAGCACTGCGCCTTTGCTCTGTCTATAACCTGAGAGATTCTTTGGAAGATCCAAATTGCCCCTTCGGTGCATAATAGAATGCTTTCCAGAGTTCTGTCGGAATACGGTCCTTTTGCCTGAGATCATCATGGGCAAAGCGGCTAACTTTACTCATTTACACCCTTCGGCGATGCTTTTGCATCCTCTCCCGTATTCGTCATCCAGCATATTATTTATTAAATTGTAACATAAGGCAAACTATTTATGCAAGCAATATTTTCCAGAACCTAAATTATCTTTTTCAATACCTGTTAAAGATTCTTCTCTTTCATTAACCCGTCCAAAATAAACCTGATTTTATTGTCACCGTGGCCCGCTTTCATGCCGCCGTCAATGTAAATATCTTCACCCGTTATGTACCTGCAATCGTCTGAGACAAGAAAATGAATCAGCGCTGCCGCTTCCTCAGGTTTGCACATGCGCCCCAGAGGCGTCAGGATTCCTACAACCTGAAGCTCCGTCTCGCAACCGTCAGCATATGCCATGGGGGTGTCAATGGTGTTGGGGCAAATACAGTTGACACGAATTCCCCGATCCGCATATTCTATGGCCGCTGCTTTGGTAATCCCCACCACTGCGCATTTGGAAGCGATATAGGCTCCGTATCCCGAAAAATCGCCGTTCGCCGAGTTTGAAGCCGTATTTACGATGGATCCTCCATCCTTCATGTTCCTTGCCCCGTATTTTATACCTAAAAGCACTCCCAGGGCATTTACACGAAACAGTTTTTCATAATCCTCTAACACGGCATCGTCGATACGCTGTTCGGGCATAATGATCCCCGCATTGTTGATCACTATATCTAGAGGGCCAAAGAGCTCCGCGGCGGTTTTCATAAGCCGCTCCACCTGCTCTTCTTTCGTTACATCCGTCTGTATGAAAGTGCATCCGATTTCTTCCGCAAGTTGGCTGCAATCTCTCTTATCCGCCATGACAACAGCAGCTCCTGCCGCCACGAATCTCTTAACGGTAGCCAAACCCAGCCCGGAACCTCCGCCGGTAACCACTGCGATCTTGCCTTTTAACGAAAACATACGCTCCTTCCTTTCTATTTTTATCAGTATGCGACCCGATAAACCATCTGGCGGTTCATGGAAGTTATCACCTTCACATATCCTGACAGCATTTCATTGACTTCAGCATCTCCCGTATCCACGAGGAGGGGTTTTCCACCGAGAGCTATCATCTTGCTCTCGGTTGCCCCTACGATTATGTTTTCTTTACCCACTCTCCGAAGAACTCTATGGCTCAATTGCTGATTCCCTCTTCCGAAAAGATAACCCTGTCCGCCTATAACAGTGACAATGACCTTCACGGGAATTCCCCTGCTTTCCATTTCATCAAGCAATTTGAGCAGACCCGCCTCGTTGAGATCGGAACCGACAAGTTGTTTGTTGAGCACCGCATCCACCCCCAACAGGGTGTTTTTCAATCCCAAAAGATCCATGACGCATCGCATCGTTGTTCCCGGCCCGACGAAATAACATACACCCGGTTCCATATTTGTAACGATGTGAGACGCTATGGACATCATCGACTCGCCTTCCGAGCTCACGCTGCCCGCCTTGGCGCTCTGCATGAGATTCCTCACGTTGGGGACTGTCATATAGCCGTAGAGCTTTGCCGATAATCTGTCCCGGCGAAAAGCATCTTCGTCGATATCCATTACCTCCGCTTCTCTCATCTGTATCCGCCCGCTTCCAGAGAGAAACAGGGCAGCCGCATCTCCGGCATGAGCGGGCGTGTCCGCATAGACGGCCGAGTGAATTTTTACGCCTGCGGGAATGCCTATGACGGGAAGGCTGTTCCCGATCACGTTATATACATCGCGAGCTGTACCGTCGCCTCCCGCAAAAAGGAGCAGCTCTGCTCCCGCTTCCCATAGATCCTTAACGGCCCTTTCCGTATCGGCCGCGGAGGTCATATTTCCGTCCAGATGACCCAATACGACGGGGTCATAACCAAGTTCTCGGGCCACGTCCTCTCCCATGGGGCCAGGGTAGGTCAGAAGCCGGAATTTTTCTTTTAAATTCTGCAACCTTTCCAAGGCTTTAGATGCTTTTGAAGGGGCCTCCGGAACGGCTCCCATGGCAAAGGCTTTTTCAACGATGTCCTTGCCGTCGCTTCCTTTTAATCCGACTCTTCCGCCGATCCCGGCCAAAGGGTTGACGATGAACCCAAGTTTACGCATAGATTCTCCTCCCGTGCTAAATTACTGTGTTGTACCATGCTCCGCCGGCCATGTAGCATGATAGGACGTATCTCCGCAGAAACCGTCAACCTCTTACGGCATTTTCGCGCCGGCTTTGTGAGGGCGCATAAAAATGCCTCCGGTTTCCGAGGAGATACTCCTATCATGCGTATTATCGGTAGAGCGCACAAATTATTTCTTTGCTCTCTTTTTCTTATATGCTCTATATGTACAAGCCCATCTGTCCGGATCTGTCACGATGGAATCGTCCAATATCTTTGTATTTCCCATGGCATGAGGAGCGTTCATCACGAATTCCGGATCTTCGTAGGCTTCCTTCACGCACTGGGCCATAGCCGCCGCCCAGTAATCCAGATCCTCTTTGGAATAAGTCTCGCAAGGTTCCGGAGTGAAGGGTTCGGGAACGATCCACGGATGGTGGCTCATCCAATACCCTTGAACGCCGAAATCGCTCAGACGATTACGGATCTCCACGGTACCGACCCCCGTATCCTCCTTAACCTTTGCCAGGCTGTATCTTGCCTGCTCAAGCCTTCTCTTGCCTTCCGCATAGGGTCTGGACACCCCGTGGATGCTAAGGAGAAGTTTATCCAGGTAGTTGTTGTTCAGCACTGAGATCTGAGCCGCCGTTTTAATACCCTCAGCGCCCATGCTGCGAATCCATGCGTAAGCCCGGATAACGCATTGCAAATTGCCGAAGAAGCTTCTGACCTTTCCGATGCTTTCCGGCCGGTCGTAGTCAAGATAATATTTCGTTCCGTCGAATTCCACGGTAGGGACAGGCAAATATTTCGCCAATTCTTCCCTTACCCCGTATGCTCCGGCGGCAGGACCCTCGCAGCCGTGAGGCGAAGAGAATGTTTTGTGCAGGTTGAAGTGGCATGCGTCAAAGCCCGCATCGAAGGCTCTGGCCATGCCCATGATGCCGTTGGCGTTAGCCTGATCGTAGAAACAAAGTCCTCCCGCATCGTGGACCACTTTTACGTACTCCGCCACTTTCGGGTTAAAGATACCTGTGTCCTCCGGATTGGTAAACATTATACCCGCCGTCCGCTCTGAAACGATGGATTTGAGGGCTTCAAGATCCGGATACCCGTTTTCGTCAGGCATAAGGGTGATGACTTTAAACCCTGCTGTTGCGGGCGTGGCTCCGTCACATGGATGGGAGAAAATCGTCGTTATGACTTCGTCTCTCTGTCCAAGTTCTCCTCTGGCTTCATGGTATTTCCGCATCAGGCAGGCGTTTGTATAAGTAGCATGGGAGCCTCCTCCTGGCTGGAAGGTGAATTTCGTCATCCCGGAAATCTGCTTCAGATATTGCTCAAGCCCGTAAACGATTTCCAAAATCCCTTGAAGGGTTTCTTCCGGCTGCATGGGATGCAAGTCTGCAAATTTGCTTGAATTCACTACTTGATCATGCATCTTGGGACTGTACTTCATGGTACAGGTGCCCTCGCCGATATCGGCGCCCAAGTCCATGCCCATGGTCATCTGGGATAATCTCAGATAGTGCTGCAAGACATGGTACTGAGAAACTTCGGGAAGATCGATGTCCTTTTGCCTCCGCATATTTTCAGGCAGCAGGTCCATAGCAGCTCCCAGCTTTTCTTTTACTTCCTTCGCCGCTTGGGGAGGTATGATTCCTCTCTCTCCCTTTGTTCCCATTTCCATGATCAGCGGCTCGTCCCATGCCGCAGAATGAAATCTCCTGAGTTTGACGTCTTTCATTATTTCAGCACCTCCTTCAGAGCGGATGCCAGT
>DGEG01000149.1 GCA_002385825.1 Firmicutes bacterium UBA3932
ATATTCCTGTTCCTGCGCAATATGAGCGCCACTATGATCATCGCAATTTCTATTCCCGCTTCTTTCTTTGCAACCTTTGCCATGATGAATCTGTGGGGAATGACTCTGAACTTGATCACGCTGGCCGCATTGACGCTTGCAGTGGGTATGCTGGTGGACAACTCCATCGTTTCCCTTGAGAACATCTTTCGCGTAAGCCAACACGAGGATGTGAGTTCATCGAAGGAAGCGGCTCTAATCGGGAGCCGGCAAATTGCCCTGGCCATTTCAGCTTCTACCCTTACAAACGTAGTGGTATTTTTACCCATAGCTGTCAGCGGCGGGCTCGCATCCCTGCTTTTTTCTGATTTTTGCTGGACCTTTATCATAGCTCTCATGGTGTCATTGGTGGTAGCCATAACCGTAGTTCCCATGCTGAGTTCAAAGCTTCTGGACAGAAAAGCGTCTGCGGATTATCTGAGAATAGGCAAGCGCCACTACAGGTATCGTTTGGTGCCTTATTTCACCCGCTTTATCCAATGGCTGACGGAATATTACGGTCAGGTCATACGAAGAGCTTTGCGGCATCGTAAAAAGACCATTGCCATCTGTCTTGTCATATTTGTGCTATCCAGCTTTCTCATCGCCGTTGTAGGAATGGAGTTTCTGCCCGCCTCGGACGAAGCAATTTTTTCTATTAACATAGATATGCCTTACGGAACTTCTCTGGAAGACAGGGATAAGGTGGTTAGCCGGATTGAAAGCTATGTGCTGGCTATACCTGAGGTCAAGCACTGCACTGTAGATATTGGACTCACGTCTGTATTCCTGGGTTCCCAAACATCTACGGTCAACATTGTTCTGGTTCCTAAACAAGAAAGAGATCGCACTATTTGGGAGATTATAGAAGATGTCAAACAGGAGTTTAATACACTGCCCGGCGTGGAAATCTCCGTTGTCGAGACCACTTCCGTCACCGCAATGATGGGAGGAAGTGATCTGGCGGTGACGATTAAAGGTCCGGAGCTAGGCGTGCTTAGGGATATCGGTGACGATTTGTCGGCGAAAATTCGTTTGGTTCCCGGCGTAACTGAAACCAGTACCAGCATCCAGGAAGGCAGCCCGGAAGTAAGGGTTAAGTTGAACAGGAGTACAGCGGCATTTTACGGAATTACGGCATATCAGTTAGCCAACGCTCTCGATAGTGCCCTTTCGGGAACTTCCTCTACGAACTTGAAGATAGACGGCAAAGAAATCGAAGTAAACCTTTCCTTATCGGATGAGTACAGTGCATCCATCGATAATATGAAGCAGATACTGGTTCCTACCGCTACAGGTGCGTCTGTTCCCATAGGTCAGATTGCCGAATTAGAATTTGGCAATTCCCCTTCACAGATTGATCGGATGAACCAGGAAAGATATGTCACTGTAAACGTGTCCATAGGAGACAGCGATCTGGCCAGGGTTTCGGAAAATGTATTTGCCTTGTTAGATGAGTATCATTTCCCCAATGGATATTATTATGAGGAAGGCGGTATGTATGAGCAGATGGTGGAGGCTTTCGGCGACCTGTTCATAGCTTTGCTCGTGGCGATTCTCCTGGTATATATGGTTTTAGCTTCTCAATTTGAATCCCTGACTCAGCCGTTTATAATCATGATCGCCATACCCTTTGCCGTTTCCGGAACATTCCTCGCCCTGTTCCTCACTGGCAAGACTCTCTCCATAACTTCCTTCTTAGGATTGATATTGCTCATGGGCATTGTGGTTAATAATTCCATATTACTTATCGAATTCATCAAGCTTCGCAAGGACAGCGTACCTTTAGAAGAAGCCCTGGTAGAAGCGGGTATATATAGATTACGCCCTATATTAATGACAACGATAACAACAGTAGTGGGCATGATTCCTTTATCTTTAGGTTACGGCGACGGCGGGGAAATCTTATCTCCTTTAGGTATATCTATCATAGGAGGCCTTTTGGGTTCCACCGTCATAACGTTGATATTGGTGCCGGTGCTTTACTCCATGATGGATGAAGCGAAACAGCGCAGATTGGAGCGCAAGGCTGCCAAAGCAAAGGAAATAGAAATTCTTGAAGAGAAGTGGAGAAAGGAGTTATCGAACTGTGAGTAATGTTGACTATCCGGCAAGTGCTGCAGGCATGGCTTCCGGAGGGAAACGCGAACTAATTCTGGATACTGCTTTGGATCTTTTCGTTCAAAAGGGATATTTGGATACTAAAATTATCGACATTGCTAACGCGGCAGGGATCGGTAAAGGTACTGTCTACGAATATTTCAGCAGCAAGGAAGAGCTGTTTACCGAACTTTTGCAGACTCACGTGTTAGAACCCTATTCTCGCATGGAGGAAGAAATCACTTCAGGTGATGTCCCATGTTCCGAGCAGCTTAGGCGCTATATCCTCTTTGATACCCGAATGGCAAAGCGCTTTGGAAACGGGAAGAATTTTATCGACCAGTTGTTCGATGAATCCTTGATGTCCCAATGTCCTGATTTGAGAGAAATCCTCCGCCGGTTGATGCACTACCGCCTTTCCACACTCTCGTCCATCATAGAAAGGGGAATTGAACGAGGGGAATTTGCGCCTGTTGACTCCAGGACTGCAGCCTTTTCAATAATGGGAGCAATCGCTGCTTTTATCAGCTATCGTTGCGGACTTTTCTCCGAATGGAGCCCCCCCGATCCGAACTCTGCTGAAGAGGGTGATCCATTGGCAACGGGGGAACCATTATTGGGATTGTTGCTGTATGGCCTGTCATCTCAAGATGTAGAATCGGATTAAACCGGTTACATCTAATAGATATTTTATCGTTTCAATACCGATTTAAACTAGTTACATTTTTTCAATTTTCATATACTCTTTTGTATACGATTCGTCAAAAGCGTTGGAATTGCAGTGTTTTAGCCAGCAAATGAAAATATTCTAAAAATTAAAAAAAAACTATCTTTTTTTTCCGGTATATACTATAATGATATATGTAATGTTTCCTTAATTATTTTTTAGATGGAGGTGCAAAAAATGTCACAGTTCACTCAAAAAGAGGCAGGTGGGTTGTACGAACTGACCGATGCGGC
>DGEG01000121.1:0-2469 GCA_002385825.1 Firmicutes bacterium UBA3932
AAAGAATTCTTGAAAATCCGCACCGATTACCATGGAAACGCCGATAACCGAGACGAGAACACCCGCCACCACCAATCCGGAAGGTTTATTTTTGTAGAGTATCAGTTCAATTAAGACGGACAGGCAGGGAACAAAGGCAAGCAAAATCGTAATTACAGAAACAGGCAAATATGCCATGGCCCCATATTCACCGGCAAAGTACAGCACTTCTCCGAACAAGGCACAAATCAGAAGAAGTGGAATATCTCTGGGTTTTAACGGGAGACGTCTGTCTGCAATGGTCTTGGTAATAATCAAAAAAATCAGTCCCGTCGAATATTTAAAACACACCAGAGATAATGGTTTGATTGCATCCAATGCGGCTTTAGCCGCAATAAATTCGAGTCCCCATAAAAAAACCAAAAGTGTCATCAGTATATAGATGACCTTTTTGGAACTCGTCAATTCTTTTATCTTTTCCAACAACAGATTTGCCTTCCTTTTCCCGAATTTAATACGATCTATATATCGGATAAAATATGCTTCAATGAAACCTCCGATGTTTGATATCTACCTGGCTATCGATAAAAGGTTTTTATTTCCCACGAAATATATTTTATCAGAAAAAGAACATTTACTTCAAATGGTATTTTGCTTAATATTATGCAAAAAACTTAGAGACCGGATTACGGTCTCCAACTATTGATATTGTTAATTACTAAATATTAATTTTTCTCTTACCTTTATGGTATTCCGGAAACTCTCCGCCGCTACTCCAGGTAATCTTTAAGTTTTTTGCTTCTGCTGGGGTGGCGGAGTTTACGCAAAGCCTTTGCCTCTATCTGGCGTATTCTTTCGCGAGTAACGTCAAAACGTTTGCCGACCTCTTCCAAGGTCCTGGCCCGGCCGTCGTCGAGACCGAAACGCAACCTCAGCACTTTTTGTTCTCTCTCTGTAAGCGTGTCCAGTACTTCTACAAGCTGTTCCTTCAACATTGAAAATGCCGCGGCATCCGCCGGTGCCGGCACATCGTCATCCGGAATGAAATCGCCGAGATGGCTGTCCTCTTCCTCTCCGATCGGAGTCTCCAGGGAGACAGGTTCCTGGGCAATCTTCAATATTTCCCGAACCTTTTCCACGGAAATGTCCATTTCTTCGGCTATTTCTTCAGGTGTGGGCTCTCTCCCATACTCCTGGAGAAGCTGTCTTGAGACTCGTATAAGCTTGTTGATAGTTTCTACCATATGCACCGGTATCCTTATGGTTCTCGCCTGGTCCGCTATGGACCGGGTGATCGCCTGTCTGATCCACCAGGTAGCATATGTACTGAATTTATATCCTTTTCTCCAGTCAAACTTATCTACCGCTTTGATCAGTCCCAGGTTGCCCTCCTGAATCAGATCCAGGAACAACATCCCTCGGCCAACATATCGTTTTGCAATGCTGACTACCAGTCTGAGATTGGCCTCACAGAGTCTTCGTTTCGCTTCCTCGTCCCCCGCCTCCATCCTTTTCGCCAGCTCGATCTCTTCTTCGGCCGTCAGCAGGGCGACTTTTCCGATCTCTTTAAGATACATCCGGACCGGATCGTCTACTGCGACCCCTTTGGGAATCGAGGCTTCCAGATCCTCCGAATCTTCCTCCTGTTCCATTGCTATAATTTCGAAATCCTCGGGATCAGTCTCTGAAACGATTTCGATGCCCATGGACATGAGAGCATCGTAGAGGTCGTCCATCTGATTTTTATCAAGTTCCACGTTCTCCAAAAGTCTGGAGATTTCCTGATATGTGATGGAACCCTTATTTTTAGCAATCTCCATCAACTCGTTTACAAATTCAAACCTTTTGTCATCAGGTTGTTCCATGTCATAACTCATTACGCGTCCCCTTGCACCTTTCCTTTTGTATATCCATCAATTCTTTACTTAGTTTCAATATCATGTCTCGATCTTTTTCATCGTCCAGTATGGAAAGAATTTTTATTAACTCCTCTTCCCTCCTCATCAATTCGGTTGCTCGAATGTGGGCAATGCACTCCTCAAAGACTTGAACGTCTCTGTCTGCGAAGTGAACCGTCTCTGAAATATTAGTCAGGATGGCATTGGTTTCCTCATCCAAACTGTCTGCCAGTTTACGCAGGTCGATCTCTTCATCCGGCTTATATATGGAGCGAATCGTTTCAAAGATCCTGCTGCATGCTGCCGTCTCAAAAGCATTTTTATATGGCTCGATTAACGGTACGTATGAACTTTTCAGCAGCATCAACCCGATTAGATTACGCTCCAGCATGGTGCCCCCGTCTCCATGACCCTTGCGCTGTTCGCTTTTCGTCGCCTGTCGTTTGGGCACGGTTCCATATCCGCTTCCGAAGACCTCAAGTCGAAATGCACCTTCTGAAATGCCCGTTTCGGATGCAACCTTTTTGATATAGGTTTCTGCTTCCACCGGACTCAGGAGTCTTAATGCCCGGGCTGCCTCCTTCAGGAACGT
>DGEG01000121.1:2677-3129 GCA_002385825.1 Firmicutes bacterium UBA3932
TCACGCCCGTTTTTTCTTATGAACTCATCCGGATCCTTTCCGTCCGGAAGTTGCAGCACCTTCACATTACCCCCCGCAGCATACAGTATATCCATTCCTCTCAGAGCGGCTGACTGCCCGGCTTCATCGCCATCATAAGCCAATACAATATTCTTTGTATATCGCTTAAGCATGGCCGCTTGATTTTCCGTCAGAGCCGTCCCTAAGGAGGCGGATACGTTTCGCACTCCATGCTGGTACAGGGTGATTACATCCATATATCCTTCTACAAGTATTGCACAATCTTCTCTATTTATATCCTGCCTGGTCAAATTTAATCCAAACAGGTTATTTTTCTTTTGAAATATCAATGATTCCTGTGAATTTAAATACTTTGGCATTCCGTCACCGATAGCTCGTCCACCAAAGCCCACCACTTTTCCCCTGGTATTTATGATGGGGAACATGACCCG
>DGEG01000121.1:3383-7341 GCA_002385825.1 Firmicutes bacterium UBA3932
AGGTTCCAGACCCCTGGATTGCATATAGGCCGCTCCCCGGTTTGCCCTCTCCGTAAAGCATCTGTAGAAATATGTCGCCGCCTCACGGTTGATCTCGTAGAGCTGCGTTTTTTGGCTTTCTCCCGGAAAGACGTTGCTACCCAAGTCGATGCCGTATTCGCCGGCAAGCTTTTCAATGGCTCCGCGAAAATCCAAGTTGTTGTAACGCTGGGTGAACTCTATTACATCACCCGTAACACCGCAACCGAAACATGTGAAAATCTGTTTATCCTCGGAAACAACAAAAGAAGGTGTCTTTTCATTGTGAAAAGGACAAAGGCCTTTGTGATTGCTGCCGGTTTTTTTTAACGATACTACTCGGCCAATCACATCGACAATGTTGCACCTGCTTTTGATTTCATCTATAACGTTATCGCTTAACCCCATTCTCTATTATCCTGTTCTATTCAAGCCCGATTCATACGGCATAAAACGTCGCAATCGGTGCCATCGCCACTATATACGACAATAGTTCTGAGATTCCTTTTTTTTATTAAAAAATAAATGCTATTTCCAAGACTGTGGAACGAAAATTTCCTTAAATATATTAACTGCGTAGCGATCAGTCATTCCTGCAATATGGTCTTTTACCACTTCCTGCACTCCATATTCGGGGATTCTTCTCTTCCATTCATCCGGCAACTTGTCCGGATTCGCTTCATAATAGGCATAAAGGGAAAAGATCATATGCTTTATTTTATCGAGCTCTTCGTCCTTCTTTACTTTCTTACTGTGATATACGTTTTCAAACATAAAATCACGCAGCTTGTTCATGTAGAAAAGCTTCTCTTCACTCATGACGACATCATCGGCTTTGTCGCTATTCATAACCAAGTCGCTGACCAGATTATTAATCCGGCTCCGATGATCCTCTCCCAGAACCTTAATACAATCTTTGGGCAAATCTGATTCGCGAATGACACCACTTCGCAGCGCATCGTCAATGTCGTGGTTAATATATGCGATTCGGTCGCTGAACCGGACGACTTTTCCTTCCGGCGTAAACGGAACTCCCTCTCCCGTATGGTTCAAAATACCGTCTCTTACTTCGGCTGTAAGATTCATGCCCGATTTACCGTCGCGGGTTTCCAGTACATCCACTACTCTTAATCCCTGGATATTATGCTTAAAACCTTTAGCATGCCGCTCGTTTAAATAATCTTCACCGTTATGGCCAAAAGGGGTATGTCCAAGATCATGACCCATTGCAATAGCTTCCGTCAGATCTTCATTCAGACGGAGTGATCTTGCAATTGTTCTTGCTATTTGCGCAACTTCAAGGGTATGGGTAAGACGCGTCCGAAAATGGTCTCCTTCCGGAGCGAGAAATACTTGAGTTTTATGCATGAGCCGCCGGAAAGCTTTGGAGTGGATGATCCTATCCCTGTCCCGCTGAAATTCCGTTCGAAAAGCGCATTTTTCTTCATCTTGCATGCGGCCTTTCGACTCTGCGGATTTGGTGGCTCTGTCAGCAAGTTGTTCAAATTCACGCTGTTCAAGTTCTTCGCGAAGGATCATTCCGTTCCTCCTTTGTTTCCCAATTTTATCACAGCCTTAGCCACTTTTCAAGGGAAGTCCCTACAGCTTTATTGGCCTCTTTCAGACAGTCGACAATTCTCTTTTGTATTCCCTCGTCAACAAAAAGTAACTCTTCTCCCATATTGTCAATGAGAGTATTTTTCTCCTGTTCGCTCATGGATTGCAGACGCCATGCCAACTGACCGGTATCGAAGACCTTCCTCTCATGTGGCTTTATCCCAAAGTCGCTTACTTTAATTTCCTGCTGTAAAAATGCCAAAGCATTACCCCCCTGCACAGATCCGAACCTGCATCTTTCGTCATCCATGGAAAGGAAAGTCATGGCAAGAAGCAAAGGCTCGGAAGATAGATGGATCCCGGGGATGAGCCTTCCGGGAGAAAAACAACAGTTTTCCACTTCTTCCCGATAATTCTCCACTCCGCTTCTAAGAATCATAACTCCTACTTTGATCCATGGCACTGAGGCTTCCGGCCATGTGACCGTTGGATCCAGCAAGGAAAGCTCGCTCTCAATGCTTTGCTTAGTTGAAATTAATTGGACGCAGAGTTCATATTTGATGTTGCGTCCGTCCTCAAGGGTTATCGCCAAATCCCGAGCTGCCGCATCGGGATCATAACCGGCCAGGAATTCCGCCTCCTGGCGGCTGATATCCTCTACTCCTTCCAAGGGCCTCCAATGATATCTTACCCAAAATCTCTCACCGTTACAGTTTTCCCATATATACGTATGCACACTGTGACCTTCCATGGTGCGATAGCTTTTCAGCGTTCCCCGGTCGGAATAGAGCCAAGTAATCATATGCATGGTTTCCGGATTTTCGGAAACGAACTTCCACAGGCGCTCAGGATCCCGGATATTCGTTTTTGGGCACGGGCTGAGCGCTTCCAATAGTTGAGGATATTTTTCCGGATCTCTGATAAAAAATACCGGGAGGTTGGAACCTACCAGATCATATATACCCTCCTGGGTAAAGAATTTAACACAAAAACCTCTTACATCCCTTGCAGTATCCGCCGAACCGGCTCTTCCCATCATTCGGGAAAAACGTACTAGCACCGGCGTCTCCAGTTCCGCATTTTGCAGGAAACAAGCCCTGGTATACTCTTTCATAGTCATGTAAGGAATAAAAATACCTCTTGCTCCCGCGCCTTTGGCGTGCGTTATTGGTTCCGGCTGCCTTTGCCGGTTCAACCGGGTAAGGCTTTCGATCAATCCCATAGTCAGCATATACAAGGCCTCCTGCGTTTTCTATCAATATATGCAGAAACGGATACAGGAGGTGCAAGATTCAAACAGTATCAACGACCCGTATGACCGAAGCCTCCGGCGCCGCGAAGGCTGTCTCCCAATTCGTCCACCGGTTCCCATTCCACAGTTTCATACCGTGTCACTACCATCTGTGCAATGCGATCTCCGTTGTTTATTATAAATGATTCTTCTCCCCAATTGATCAGACCCACTTTGATCTCGCCTCTATAATCGCTGTCAATGGTTCCAATCCCGTTAACTAAGCCGATACCGTGCCTTATAGCCAGTCCGCTTCTCGCACGAATCTGCGCCTCGTAACCTTCAGGTAACTCTATGTAAATCCCCGTTGGTACGAGACATCTTTCTCCGGGATTCAATACTATAGGTTCGCCTAGCAGGGCTCGTAAATCCATTCCCGCTGCCCCTTTAGTTTCATATCTGGGAAGTGTCCCGTTGGAAGACACGATCTTTACCCTTACTTTCATCATATCATCCCTTCAGATCATCGAATTGCGACTGAATATCGTAATCCCTGTTGCTGATTAACACTACGGAATACCGATCCATATCCGCAATGATAGAGGCTGCTTCATTCAGAGCATCCATATCCACTCTATCGATTCTGTCCAAAATCTCCTGAGTGGTCAGCAGGCGGGAAAGCAACAATGTATGTTTGCCATTAACATACATTCTGTTGTTAACGTTCTCTTGAGAAAAAACGTAACTGCTCTTCATCTGTTCTTTAGCTATTGCAAGTTCATCTTCACTTATGCCCTCCGCCTTTATCAAACGCATCTCTTCCGCGATAGCTTCTATAGCTTCTTCTACTTTAGAATGACCCACCCCCGCGTAAATGCTGTAAATCCCGTCCGTTACGTAGGAGCTGCATCCGGAATAAACCGAATATGCCAACCCCTTCTGTTCCCTTATTTTCTGAAAAAGTCGGGAGCTCATACTTCCTCCCACAATGCTGTTGAGGAGCACCATGGGATAGTACAGCTTGTCCTCGTGAGGTACGCCTTTTATCCCCATGCAAATATGGCTCTGTTCCACATCTTTTACCCGCACCTGGTAAGAAGGAACATATGATGTCATTTGCCTCGTTTTTTTAGCTTTACTAGTTTTTTCATG
>DGEG01000045.1 GCA_002385825.1 Firmicutes bacterium UBA3932
CATAAAAATTAAATACATGAACACTACAGCCAGGACGCGCTTTTTAAATGTGGATTGATAATTATACGTTAAGCCGATCAGGGTTATTATGTTGGCAATCATGAGAACGATGGGTATGTTCACGGATAGGTATATCACAGAAATAACCAGAAAATATCCTATATATGATAACAATTCCACTTTCCGGTGAGTATCTCTTGTTTCAAAAAAGACAGTCATAAACTTATATACTGTATATGTCCCGAAAATATCGGTGATGATGAACACCCACTCATACAAACTAAGCTGCATTATATAACACCTTCTCTCTCATACCGGATCTGCAATTCCCTTATTGCTTTTCTTCTCGACTGGCTGATGGGTAAGATTTCAGAGTTGGACATTGTAACCTCTTCGTATTTGAACTTAGCAATATGATGGTAATTTACGATATACGATTTATGGATTTGCATGAAGTGATATTTGGCTACCTGATCGTATACGTCATTGAGCTTTCCATAGAATAACTCTTCGCCTCCCGTGGTGACTATTTTTACCTGCCGGTTTATGCTCTCGAAATAGATAATGTCCTTTACCGCTATCCTGTATGTTTGCTGGCCTTTTTTATAAGTGAATATCCCGCCGAGCCTGTCCGTCAGCTTCATGGCCAGACGCAGATCTTTGATGATATGGCTTGCTTTGATTGGCTTGGGGAGAAAGTGCATGGGTCTTACTTCAAACATATCCAGGTAATAATTATCCTTTCCCGATATATACACAATCTGCATAAGTTGGTTGTCCAAATCTTCACGTATTTTTCTCCCAACCTCAATCCCGTTAATGAGTTTTAATTCGATATCTAAAAAGATCAGATCGAAGCCTTCTCCATCTTCGAGAAATTTACACAGTTCTTCTCCGGAATAGAAAACTTGTATCTCAATGTCAAGATTACTCTCTTCGGAATAGTTCAAAAGAATGGTTTCAATCTGTGAACAGACAGCCGGTTCATCATCGCATATAGCAATTCTAAACATGCAACATCCTCCTACGTAAAGCTCACACAAAAAAGTCTACTTCCTATACAACGTTGATTATGATGCCTGCTTCTATCTGTAATCTCTATATTCAAAACATTCGTTTGCAGGAATGTTAACACGATTTCAGTCAGATAACGGAGAATACATTGTAATGGCTTGCACTGGCACTTATTCACCGATACTAAACGTATCATAATAGTCGAAAATTGTCACTAATAAATGCATAATTATAAAGACTCATACGAATTTTGTATTTGGTGTCTGACACTTTTTACAACTTGTTGTATTTGGTGTCAGACACCAAATACAACTTTGGCAATAAATGCAACATCTATGCTAAAGATTAATAATTTTTTGTCGATATATATTCTGTATGCGGACTGATGGGCGGAAACTGCTGTTCATCAGGCTTCCTGCTGACGAAGTTGTTTCTACAGTATTGAAAGGGGATCGCTGTGATAATCGGAGATGGACTTCTTGAGCATTTTTTAGCTGTTGCACCTTATCTGAAAGACATTTACGGAAAAGACTTGATAGTATGGATATCCGATACGGAAAACTTACTGGGATATTTCCCCGGCCACAAACTGGATATCGGTTCGGATGGTGTTCTGGGTGAAGACGATCCCATGCGCGAGGCTATGCGGCAGAGAAAAGCCCTGCGATGTGAGGAAATGGTAGGCACTCTTGGGATTGTCATCAAGGACATCAACACTCCAATCTATGATAGCAATCACAATGTTGTCGGATGTATTTCCATTGGAATAAGCCTTGACATGGAAAAAAAGGTAGCCAAAGTTGCCGACAATATAAACGAAGCAGTAGACGATATTAATGAGTTCGTAAAAGGGCTCACCACGCTGGCAGAAAACATAATGAACAGCGAAAAGGAACTCCGGGAAAACATACTCGGAGTGAATGAACTTACCGAGCAAATCAGCAAAGTTCTTGCCTACACGAAAAAAATAGCAATGCAAACCAACCTGCTCGGTATAAATGCTGAGATTGAAGCGGCAAGGGCAGGCGAGTATGGCGTCGGTTTCGGTGTGGTTGCCGATGAGATTCGAAAACTATCGATAGAATCCATGCAAATTGCCAAAAACATCGACTCACTGCTGATAGAAATTAAAAATGCAAATGCGGTAACCCTTAAGAGTTCCGATACTGCTATTGCGGCGACTGAAGAACAGGTGGCGGAAACCGAAAACGTCAGAATGAAGATAGCAGAGTTAAAAAGCATTTCCAAAGAACTGGAGAATATCGCAAAAGAGCTCTGATTCACATTGTTACATTAATAGAGGGATGGATGCCCCTCCTTTGTTTTGTTTCTTGCATTAATTTTTATTTCGTACACTTCCATCGTATAAATTAATGGCCATTGTTCCTTCAGCTTTTTTATTCATTGCCAGGGATTTTTGATATAATGTATAGGCGTCATGCGGCAATTCCGGCGAGATTGCTTGTTATAGCGTATCGCCTATGGGCGATTTGTGACCGGATAGCTTTGCGAACAAAAAGAAAGAATAAAAAAAGGAAATGCAAACCATGAAAAAATATATTCCGTACATACTGATTATCGCTATTATAGGAATCAATTGGAGGGAGCCCCTCCTTTCTTTTGCGAGCAACATCAACGATTCGCCACTTGTTCCTATGATCGTTAGCCTGTGTGTCCATCTTCTGTTTGGATTCTTGCTCTCTCAAATTGTTAGGACAACCCGCCGGGCCGGCTTGAACCCGGCCGTGTATATTCTCGCCTTACTCGCTCTCCTGGTGGCGTTCTCTCGTCTGGGAGGCGCTTTGATTACAATGAAACAGCTGGGCTTCCTTTCCTACTTTGTTGAAAATGCATACTTGGGCCAAATCGCTTTAGGCTATTTGATCGGCATATTCATCAACCGTTTAATGAAGTAAAAAAACATAGACGAGGACCGTTCCCCCACAGATAAGGCGGCCTGCTTACTTGTACAGGTTTATCGTGCCGGTTTCGTTCAGATGTCGGAGCAGAGACAATGTGATGGGGAACCCAAAAAGACCCAGAACTCCAAACAGCTGCGCTCCCACGAATAAACTTATCAATGTAACCACTGGATGAAGTCCGATTTGGCTTCCGACGATTTTCGGTTCAATGATATTTCGAATTATCGTAACGATTACATAAATAAGGAACAACCCCAGTGCAAAAGAGTATTTGCCCTGTATTAATGAAATGATTGCCCAGGGTATCAGGATTCCGCCGGTTCCAACTACGGGAAGTATATCGAAGACGGCAATGAGAAGGGCAATCAGAATAGGCTTGTTTATTCCGATAATCGTAAACCCGATGGACAATTCTACGAATGTAATGCTCATAATCAAGGCATAGGATCGAATGCATACGAAGAGCGTGCCGACTACATATC
This sequence comes from Firmicutes bacterium UBA3932, assembly GCA_002385825.1. Lineage (GTDB taxonomy): Bacteria > Bacillota > Clostridia > Peptostreptococcales > Anaerovoracaceae > UBA1426. Next base: position 3,419 of record DGEG01000045.1, read on the forward strand.
TCTGAATTTCTATCATCAACTCCCTGATCTTTTCGGAGAATTGGCGCATGATAAATCCTGTCACCCTTTCGTAATCCATGGAAATAAAGAACGTGGAAATTACCATCAGCACCGCTCTGATAAACAGGCCCGGCAACGAAGAGGCATAGGTTGAAATTATGGTAACCGTTTTGACAGAGATGTTGGAAACCAGTTCGCCGATGGCTTGAATGAATTGGGATGACATGTTTTTTACCACCGGTATCAGCGTGGGGTCCATCCGAGAAACGGCCTGTTCAATTTCCTCAAAGAAAGAGCTGAGCGAGGGTACGATTTCATTGGCATAAAGAGGAGGCAGTAAAGCAAGTAAGTCGGCTATGGCCGTAAGCACTCTGACACCGAGAAGCGCAATTAATACTCCGATTACGCAGTAAAATATCAGAACCAGCAAAAAGGCGACCAGTTTATAGGGAAGACCGATTTTCTTGTGTAATAAAAGGGCCGGTCTTCGTAATATATAAGCAAAGACGAAGGCCCAGATGAACGGAGAAACGAGTCTCAAAACATGTGCCAAAATCACATAAATCAGTAAAGCAATAAGGCCGACAAATAGAAGATTAGTAATAACTCGCTTCTTCTTATTATAGTCCACGCAAGGTCCCCCCAAAGCATATTCCCTGAACAAAAAACTCAAAAACTCCTAATAAACTAACCCAAAATCCTCTAAACCCGCTTGTAAATATACACTTTCTTCTAGTTATATGATATGGCCAAACAATTGAAAAGTCAACAGAACTATATGGCGCAAACCGTCGCCCTTGTATTTGGTGTTGCATTCGGTGTCTGCATTTAGTGTCTGACACTTTTTACAAGAAGTTGTATTTAGTGTCAGACACTAAATACAACTTCTTCCGAATTGAAAACCTACCAAATATATGGTATTATGGGTCAATAAATGAAGAATTAAGTAAAGAATATGTTAAAGAGGCGATAATAAATGAAGATTTCAACCAAAGGCCGCTACGCGCTGCGTATGCTTGTTGACCTGGCCCAACGTCAAAATGAAGGATACATTCCATTAAAAGATATTGCAGAGCGTCAAGGCCTATCAAAAAAATACCTGGAGCAAATAGTTCCCATTCTTAACAAATCCGATATTCTCCAGACCTGTCGCGGGTTTCAGGGCGGATACCGGCTGGCCAAGTCCCCCGATAAATATACGGTGGGTGATATTTTGAGGATTACAGAGGGCAGCCTTTCTCCCGTTGCTTGCATGGATTATGAGTCCGGCCAATGCCAGCGCAACGAACATTGCCCAACCCTTTACGTGTGGCAGGGATTGAACCGCGCCATAAACGAATATCTGGACAGCATCACTTTGCAGGATATTCTCGATCATCAAAACGAACAAATAATAGATTATGTAATTTAACACGTACAACAAGGGCGGAAATGCTTGTTAACACAGGCATCCCCGCCCTTTTTCATGTCCTTTGACGTATGTTCCATGACACGCAGTTTGCGACCATCATTTATTCAGAAAACATCGGAGTTGAAAGATATCGCTCTCCCGTATCCGGCAGGATTACCACTATAACCTTGCCCGCGTTTTCGGGCCGCTTTGCAACCTCCGTAGCTGCGAATAAGGCCGCACCTGAAGAAATGCCTACCAAAAGGCCTTCTTTTCTCGCCAGCGTTCTGCCGGTTTCAAAGGCGTCTTCACTTTTAACTGTAATAATTTCATCATAGATTCTTGTGTTAAGCGTATCAGGAACAAAGCCTGCACCGATCCCCTGAATTTTATGGGGCCCCGGGTTTCCTCCCGAAAGCACGGGGGAGTCTGCCGGCTCAACCGCTACCACTTTTACATCAGGCTTTTTAGACTTCAGATATCCGCCCGCGCCGGACACGGTCCCGCCGGTGCCTACGCCGGCGACAAAGACGTCTACTTTCCCATCGGTGGCTTCCCAGATTTCCGGGCCGGTGGTACTGCGGTGTACTGCGGGATTTGCCATGTTGGTAAACTGACTGGGAATAAAGCTGTTCGGCGTTGCGGCAGCAAGCTCTTCCGCTTTTTCAATCGCGCCCTTCATGCCCTTCGTTCCGTCCGTAAGGACAAGCTCCGCTCCATAGGCTTTTAATAAATTGCGGCGCTCAACGCTCATGGTTTCCGGCATGGCCAAAATGACCTTATAGCCCCTGGCCGCTGCAACTGCAGCGAGTCCGATACCGGTGTTTCCGCTGGTGGGCTCGATTATGACTGAGCCCGGCTTTAATATGCCTTTCGCCTCCGCATCGTCTATCATGGCCTTTGCAATCCTGTCTTTGATGCTTCCGGCAGGGTTGAAATACTCTAATTTGGCGAGTATGGTTGCTGAAAGGTTTTTATCTTTGGCGTAATTTGTCAGTTTCAATAGCGGTGTTCCGCCGATTAAATCCGTTATTGTTTCAAATACTTTCATTGCGATTCGCTCCTTTAATATAAAGATGAATGTTAATACCCGTTTTTCCTTGTCTGCTACTCATATTATAAGCCTAAAGTCAATTATTTTCGGTATGAATTTTTGGCCAGCAGATAAAGCCTATAATACTTACCATATTTATATGGTTAATACTGCCCTGTACTTTTGTCAACTCTTTTCTGCCATCTTTTTCATCAAATTGTATTTGGTGTCTGACACTTTTTACAACTTTAACACTTTTATTTTCCCCTTCATATACTCATATTAGACCCGTTTTGGGTTTATGCGAAAAAATTATAAAGGTGATGAGATATATGTATAAAAATAGATATTTTTTCTGCGAATGCCACTGTGAGCAGCCGGACGTTCTGGACGTGATAGAAAAGGGCATTTGCCTGATCAAAGAAGGCATTAAAGATGTTAAAATAGGCCTGGATCTCATTTGCTGCTGCCGGATCCAGGAAGGCATAAGGTGCATCGAGAAGGGTCTCTGCAGGCTGGAACAGGGCCTCGACCTTGTGGTCAAAGGGTTGAGAGATGTTGAATTCGAATGCGATTACAGGAGCAATATGAACATTAAAGAAGGCATTTGCGACCTTAAAGACGGCATCCGCGACGTTCGCGAAGGACTGTGCCAGCTCAAAAAATGTTGCCTCTGCGAAGGACTGGAAAGCATTAACTGCGCCCTGCGTGACCTCGATGAGGGCCTGTGCAGGCTAGTCAAAGGAGTAGCTGAAATTCGAGATGAAAGAGATATGAGGAGAAAGAGGAAGCTCTGCAAATAGGTCTCACAACAGCATCCATAATTGTAACTCAGCCGTTCCAGCATTAGCTCGGAACGGCTGTTTGTTGATTTTGTGTAATGTAATAAAAAATACCTTGGGCAAGAAATGTACTTGAAGTCTCGGCCAAATCCAGAAGTCGGGTAAAAATATCAATATTTCTTTCATAATCCCCCAACAGAAAAGTGCTGGACTCTTCAATTGTATTACGCAGATTGGCATACAGGAGTTCCCGCCACGGCTCCTCCTCCCAGAAAGGATTAATCGCATCCACAAAAGCCGCCCTGTCATCCGCATTCTCGTATAAACTTCTGGTCACCCGGTTCAATTCCTCCACATCGTTTTCCAACATAGCCGTAATAAAGTCAGCAAGCAGATTTAAGTACGTGGTAAATCGCTGTAAATAGTCCTCAACATCAATTTCAGGGAAGAATTTTTTCATGGCATTTACAAACCTGACGGGCACCTCCGTTAACCTGGCAAATATCTGCTCCGGGTCGCCTGTTCCCGCATACCGGCTCAACATATACATACGGATCCATACTGCCAGTTCAAACCAAAACATCCTTATAGTATAAATATCGTTCATCTGTTCAAGGGTGATGCAGGGCACATTTATCTCCGCCGGAGGAGAGCCGGAAGTAAGGTAAGCATAAATCCCCTCTGCAAAGGTATCCCCCATCCTGTCCGTATGCGCATTCAAAATGTCATAGAGCTCAATCTCCCTGGCGCTGTCTCCTGACGCAATGGCGTTGGCTGTTTCTATCATGTGCTCAATAAAACTATAAAATAGCTGCCTGTATTGCTCCGCGCTCCAATAGGGATTCATGTTCTGCAGAAAGTCCGACCTGACGTCCACATTTTGATAAAGTTGCTCCACACTTTGATTGACGGCTTCAAGATCTCGCGCCAATTGGGCGGTAATAAGTTCATTGACTATAATCGCGTACTGACTCAGCAATTGACTGTACTGCTCTGCAGCCTGTCGCCCGAAGATAATCTGCATTATCTCTCCGATGCCCAAAGTCTCAAGGTATAGCCGCTCGAATTGGGCCTCCATCGTTCCGATTCCATAATACCGGCTCAACAAATAAGCCCTGGTCCACGTGGTCAGCCTCCTGTAATAAAATCTGGCGTTAAAAATCAGATTCATTTGGCTGTAAGTGATGCATTGCGGGTCAAAGATTGGCATATTGAAGACTCCTTTATGTAGTATTATATTAGTATATATATACTTGAATCTAATTGTTACATGCCACGGAATCAAACATGCGAAAGGAAAATGGATGAATAAAGAAACAAGCGATGCTATAAAGAAGAAAATTACCTTGGAAATTGCCGATTATATTGAAAAATATATGAACAAGCCGGGCATTACCACCAAATGGGGCAAACCCCTGGTGGGATTTGCCGATGCTTCAAGCCCATATATACTTGCCCTTAAGGAGGTTGTCGGGCCTGGTCATCAAACACCGGCAGACATACTGGAAGACGCCTCCATCGTAATTGCCTACTACGTCCCCTTCACCACGGAACTGGCCGAAACAAACGTAGAGTACGGCCGGCTGGCTTCTCCTGAATGGGCATTGGCCTACGAAGAGACAAACACTATGTTTGGCCATCTCAACTCTCACCTCATAGAGTTTCTGGAAAACATGGGTTACAGGGCAGCCGTTTCAAAGGAAGCCACCAAATTCTCCCGGGAAACGCTGAAGAGCAACTGGTCTCATAGGCACTTGGCTTACGCCGCAGGCCTTGGTACTTTCGGACTGAACAATATGCTGATAACGAAAAGCGGGTGCTGTGGAAGGTATTCTACGGTAGCAACAAACCTCGACGTGATACCCGATTCTCCTCTGAAGGAAGAATTGTGTTTATATAAAAAGGATGGAAGCTGCAAAGTATGCATGGAGAACTGTCCCGTAGCGGCATTGAGCACATCGGAATACGACCGGCGGCAATGCTATTCCCTGTTAAGAGAAAATGCCCAAATCTACACGGAATTTGGAAGCTCCTATCAAGACGATACGGAAGAAAGCAATGCAATCAATGGAAGCCAGGTGTGCGGCAAATGCGTAACCGCCTCCCCCTGCGCCTTCTGGCAGTAGCCATCGAGCGGGAGAGCAATCCCTACGCTCCAAAAATAAAACTTGTATTTGGCGTCTGACACCTTTTGCAACTTTTGATTATTTGTCGCCGAAAAGGCTCATAAATATGGAAAGGAGGTGTTGCCATGAAAAAGCAAGCAGCATTCTTCGATGTGGACGGCACGATTTCCCGCGAAGGCCTCATCAGCGAAATGTTCAGAAAGATGATCAAATATGAGCTGATCGATGTGAATAAATGGCACCGGGAAGTAGAACCTGCATTTACCAGGTGGAACAAGCGCATCGGGGATTATGACCATTACCTTCAGAAGATGGTGGATATTTACACCGATACCGTTCAGAATACCGAACCTTTTCACATCCGTTATATCGCCCGCAAGGTAATAGAACAAAGCGGAGAGCGGGTTTATACCTTTACCAGGGATCGGATGAAATGGCATCAAGAACAAGGCCATCTCACCATAGCCATCTCCGGGTCTCCCGTGGAGTTGGTAAGCGAAATGGCCTCCAAGTACGAAATGGATGATTATAAAGGAACGATTTATGAAATCGGTGAGGACGGCACATACAACGGCATAATACATCCCATGTGGGATTCAAAAAGCAAACAGGCTGCCGTCATGGAAATGGTGGAAAAACACAATATTGATCTCTCCCAAAGCTACGCCTACGGAGACACCGCCGGGGATTTTTCAATGTTGAAACTGGTGGGCTACCCTCACGCTATCAATCCGACAAAAGAACTGATTACGAAAATAATGGGAGATCCATCCCTTCGAGATAAGATTACGGTTATCGTCGAAAGGAAGGACGTGACCTACAAGATGAATATCAACTGCATTGAACTGGTCGACTCCTAACAGATACCCAACAAATCAAAAGGGACAGTCCCTTTTGATCTCATTTTAATCTGTCTGGACGGCGCCCCGTTTTCCATGTATAGTATTTCTGAAAAGAAAGGACATGAAAACATATGGGGCTTTTATTTTTATACTGGAGCATGATCCTCGTAGGATACCTTACCGGCACTAGGAGCAGAAGCATAAGACATAAGCTTTTCTGGGTGGGAACTCTTCTTTTTATAGCCATCATTGCCCTGGTGTTCATTATGGGAGTCCGGATGGGATCCAACCAAGAGGTTGTTGCCAACCTGGGAACCATTGGCCTTGAAGCGCTATTCATTACGGCAGCTATTATGGCCGGAAGCGTTTTGGCCGTCACGTTGACAAGAAGGCTGCTGCGAATGGATAGATACGGTCAACTTCTTTCTGAAACCGATCGAGATCAGCCTGCTGCCGATAATATAAAGAACCTTGAAATTGCCGGGGATGAACCGACGGACTCCAAGGACAGCAACGGCAAGAAAATGACCGTTATGATTCTTGCATTTGTTGTTTTAGGAATAATCTTTGGTTATTTATTCATTCCGTTGCTGTTTCCCGATTATAGTGCCTTTGAAACCCTCTCGGGAAACGTTCTGGTTGTCGGCCTTTGTTTCTTGCTTTTCTTCGTGGGGGTGGATTTGGGACTGTCCGGCACTATCGTCCACAGCCTTAAAAAAGCCGGCCTTCGAGTTCTTGCTTTTCCCATAGCCGTTGTCCTGGGAACTCTGGCCGCTGCGTTTCTCTGCGGCCTGGTACTGCCCCTTTCTCAGAAAGAAGCCCTGGCCATCGGAGCGGGTTTCGGATGGTATACTCTGGCCCCCATCATCATCACCGAACAAGGCTATGTAATAGCAGGAGCCATCTCCTTCATGCACAATATAATGCGAGAACTGGGAGGTATAATACTGATTCCCATAGTAGCACAAAAGATTGGATATATTGAAGCCCCAAGCCTCCCGGGCGTTGCCGCTATGGATGTATGCATTCCGTTGATCGAAAGGGCCTGCAGCGAAAAGATCGTGATTTATTCCTTTTTAATCGGCCTGCTTCAAAGCGCCGTAGTGCCCGTTTTCGTTCCCCTTGTCATAAGCCTCTGATAGTTGAAATTAGCGCATATACATAAACAATTATACCCGTTGTTTTGGAGCGTAGGGATTGCTCTCTGGCGAATACAAGCAAGTGCCAACCGGGTAGGACGGACTAATTGAATCGTAAAATGAACAAAAAATCGAGTTGTGTGTGGATTATTGGGACAATAACCTTGGAATTCCACACAAAACTCAACTTTTTGCACAGAACTTTGCCAACCGGGCAGGACGTATATCAAAAGGGACTGTCCCTTTTGATTTTTTGATCTTACAATTCTCTGCAGACATCGATCCAGTCTATGGCTTTTGCATATTCGAAAAGCTCGTCGCAGGTTAATTCGATAGCTGAATTGCTGCTTCCGCAGGCAGGAAACACGGTTTCAAACCGCTTCATGGATATATCGCAATAGATCTTAACTTCCGGATTTTCAATGGCGAAAGGACACACTCCCCCTACTTCATATCCGGTGAATGACAGCACTTCTTCAGGCGAGAGCATCCGGGCCTTTGTTTTAAAATACTGTTTAAACTTTCCATTGTCGATTTTTCGGTCGCCGGCCGTAACCACCAAAATACAGCCCCCGTTATCGCGGAAAGACAGGGTTTTAGCGATCCTTGCGGGAATCACCCCGACGGCTTTGGCTGCCAGCTCCACGGTAGCGCTTGACACCGTAAATTCCATAACATCTTTATCCCTGTTCCACTGCTTGAGATATTCTCTTATTTTTTCGATTGACATGAACTTCACCTCTCCCGTATCCTATCCCATCGATTCAGACCAAGTCAAGAGTCCCGGAAAGCCGCACAGCCACCCCTTGCCTGACATCCATGGTACTTTCCGTAACCCGGCAATCGTAGGCCAAAACCTGAACTCCCTTTTTCGCAGCCTCTCGCAGGGCTTGTCCAAAGGCCAAATGCATTTCATCGTTTGGAGCAAAATACAAGACATCCTGCATCTGTATTATAAAAATTACAAAGGCTTTAAAGCCCTGATCTACTGCCTCAATCAGCTCGTAAATGTGCTTGACCCCTCGTTCCGTCGGCGCGTCAGGAAAGAGGGTTGCACCTTGTTTTTCCAGAGTAACCCCTTTGATTTCAATCAGGGCCTTCTCGTCATTTCGCCCTTCTACAAAAAAATCGAAACGGGAACTGCCGAAAACATGCTCCGCCTTTATATGTTTTATTCCCGATTCAAAACCCGGCAATTGAATGGCACCCGATTCAAGGACTTCTGCCGCCGCCTTGTTGGGCGCCTGGGAATCGATGTTAATCAAGCGGTATCCGGATTCAAAAGTTGAATCCGGTTTTTCCGCTGCCACCAGCGAATATTTCGTTTTTCGATGGCGAAGGTCATCGGTAAAATCTTCTAAATAGACCGTCACCCCAGGTTGCAGGATTTCCCTGCAGCGCCCGGTATTCTTCACATGCACCACCTGTTCTTTTCCATCCATCAATACATGGGCAACGAACCGGTTCGGTCTCGAAAGAAAAGTCCCTTTTTGAACTTTGCTATATCTCACTCTTCCTTTTGTCCTTCCATTAAAATAAGTTCGGCAAACACCTAATCTTTAGAATAACACGCAATACCCCATTTGTAAAAAAAGTTGTGTTTGCAAAAATCAAAAGGGACAGTCCCTTTTGATTTTTTGTGATATAATCCTTCCAGATTTGTTGATTACTTTGAAGAAATGACTGGAGAAACTGAGATGATATTACTGGAAAATCCGAAAAATCGAGCTATTCTATATATGTTGACCTGCGCCGTCCTTTGGAGTACGGCGGGCATCTTTTTGAAACTACTGCCATGGAACGCCATGGTTATTGCCGGCATGCGCAGCCTTATTTCTGCCGGCATTTACATCCTCTTCATGCGTCACCAAAAAATCACCTTTGTAATAAACAAATATTCGCTGTTATCCGGCTTTTTCCTCTGCGGCGTCTTCATATTTTTCATCGCCGCTAACAAGCTGACAGCCGCCGCCAACGCCATTGTGCTTCAATACTCGGCGCCAATTTTCATTATCATCCTTTCCGCCCTCATCTTTAAACAGAAGTTCCGTAAAGGAGACATTCTGGCCGTAGCTGCCACATCCTTGGGAATTGCCTTATTCTTCTTAGATGATTTATCCGGCGGGAACATGGCCGGAAACCTGTTGGCCGTGCTGGCGGGAATATTTTTTGCGTCTATGTTCATCACTACAGGCCGGGCGGACGACCAGTCCAGATCAAGCGGAATACTGCTGGGACACGTGTTCACCGCCATTATAGGCGTTCCTTTTATTTTCTTCTCACCGACCCCTGTTAACCCTACAACCGTGACGATTATTCTGGCGCTGGGCATATTCCAGCTGGGCATCCCTTACATACTGTACGGTATGGCTGCCCGCCATTGTTCAGCCCTTGCATGCTCTCTCATAAGCGGCATCGAACCCTTGCTCAATCCCACCTGGGTCTTTTTATTCACCGGCGAACTCCCCGGACTCTTCGCATTAGCCGGCGGAGCGGTGGTCCTCACCGCCGTTTTCTCCTGGACCGTCTGGAGCAATCGGTTCCCTCCGGAGCAACCTCCCGCAACAGATACGGACAAAACAGCGGAGCCTCAAAAATGAAGCTCCGCTTTAATTTCATGACTCTGAAAACCCTCTTTCAACGTTTCCCAAGACGCTAATCTTCCACGCGTCTTTCCTACTCCTCGGGACGTCCATGGATGTGAAGGTAGGCCATCACGCAAGCCCCTTCGTGGACTACCTGGAACCCCTTTTCCTCGGCATATTTTACCACATCATCGTCGTAAGTACCCGGTTGGAGCCAAATATATGGGTAGACTTCCGGATCCATTTCATTCAAATTGCTCATGGTAACCACCGGAGGCACCACGAAATCTACACAATCGGGGACCTTGGGAAGATCCTTTAAGCTGGGATAAATCTTGCTCCCGTCGTCCATCTTATCGTATTTTGGATTCACCACATAAATTTCGTACCCATATTCCTTGAAAGTGTGATAAATCTTAGTCGCTACCTTCTCCGGATTGGGCGTAGCCCCAACAACAGCCCAAACCTTCTTCTTGAGCATCGTCTCTATCTTTTGATTGTTATCCATAAGACCCCTCCCTAAACTCCATCCATCAACACAAAAAGTCCCTTAAAAAATACCGGTGTTACATACAACGAACAGTGGTGCCTAATAATATAAATCTTCGGCAAAATACTTTATATTATTTTATTATAACACAATTTTTCGATTACCCATCTATCTAAACAACCGGGGTGCCAATCACACATCAAGACTCTGACACACGGGTGCCTTCATTAACGATAGCAACAATGGCTGATCATCGCTACAATTCAAATATTTCATATTCATGGTCCAGCAAATTGATGCTCAGAAGCTTGTTCCGAAGTATGTTGCCCCTGCCGAGCAATATCTTCAATCCTTCCGCCACCTCAATGGAAGCGACTACAGCCGGGGTAAAGGATGGATTCCCAAGTTGCACCTCCATGCCTTTTTGCTCGTCGGTGGGATACAGTTTTTCCATAATCCTGTCTCCCGGGAAGATAGCAGACACTTGCCCGTACCAACCGGCGATGGCGCCGTGAACCATGGGAATTCCCTCTTTTTCACAGGCCTTTTCAACTACTTTCCTCGCGCCCATATTATCCAGCGCGTCTATGACCAGATCGTGACCGCGAATCAATTCCGGACAGTTGTCGTCATCTAACATGATGTGAATCGGCGTTACTTCCACATCCGGGTTTACCGCAAGCATCCTCTGTTTCGCCGCCTCTGCCTTGCTCTTCCCCAACAGCGCCACCGAAGACAGCAGCTGCCTGTTGAGATTGCTTTCCTCAAAAACATCTCCGTCTGCTGCAGTAATGTGGCCGATTCCAAGCCTGGCCAACTCTTCAATGACATACCCGCCCAATCCGCCGCAGCCTGCCACGAACACCTTAAACGTAGCCAGCTTTTCATTTTCCTCCGGGGAAAGGGTCATCATGTTTTTCTCGTACCGTTTACTGCTCCTCGTAGTACTCATATCCGCCCAATTCCTCCAGTATTTTTCTGAAGTCTTCGCTCCGCAGCACTTCCAGAAACGCCCGGATCATTTCAGTTTCCATAAACTGTTCCGGAATGGCGAAATCGTATTCTTCGACGCCGATGGGTATGAAGTCCAGCCCCATGGCCTTGGCTGCGGAAAACACGCCCACTCCTACATCTGCAGTCCCGGCGCTGACGGCGGCGGCTACTGCCATATGGGTGGTCATGTCTCTATCATATCCTTTGATAAGACTGTTGTCGATATGGTTTTTCTTAAGCAAATAATCGGTGAGAATCCGCGTGCCCGAGCCTTTCTGCCGGTTGACAAAGACCACATCCTTTCTGGCCAGGTCCTCTATGCTGCGGATATTCTTGGGATTCCCCTTTGCCACCATGAATCCCTGCTGCCGTTTCACACCCTTTACTAAAGCGATCTTACGATTCCCCAAATATTTCTCAATGTAGGAAGTATTGTACTCACCCGTTTGCTCGTCCAGCAGATGAATTGGAGCCATATGGGCTTCGCCCCGGGAAAGGGCTAAAATGCCCCCCATGCTGCCCACATGAGCGGAGGAAAGGTGTATCTTCGGTTCTCCCGGCCCGGCTTCTCTTTTTTCCAACAGGGTTGCCATGTAATCCATGATCAGATCATGGCTCCCGATGGAGACGATGGTATTTTCAATGTCGCTCATATCTCGTGTCAGCTCCACTGAAACCGTCTCGCCCGCTTCGTAACCCTCGCTGTTTCTGGGGATAATCATAAGACCATCGGCCCTCACCAGGGACATGGTGACACCCGCTCCCCGGCTAAGCGGAGTGGCGATGAGTTTTTCATCCACCTTTCCGACCTTGACCCTGATGTATTCCCTGTATTTAAGAGACGATACCACTCTCTTGGATACAACGGCGTCGATTCTGGGAAGCTGAGAAATGCGAGTCCTCTGCAACTTGCGAAATACGGGGCCTACGATTTCTTCAAAAGCGAGGAACGCGGAGCCCGGAAAACCCGGAACGCCGATGACAGGCTTTCCGTCAACGATGCCCAACACCGTGGGCTTTCCCGGACGTATGGCAAGTCCGTGAAATACAAGTTCCCCCATCTCTTCCACCAGATGGGCCGTATAGTCCCTGATCCCTGCCGAAGAGCCTGCGTTCACAATCACAATGTGGTTGCGCTCAAGCAACTGCATCAGCGCACTTTTCAGGTCTTCTTCCCGGTCCGGCACCGGCGAAATCCTGTCGGGAATCCCGCCCCACTCCTCCACCATGGCGCAGAAAGTCCAGGAATTCGTATCGAAGTAGTTGCCTGGTTCCAAGTGGTCGTAATCCTCTGTTATTTCGTTGCCCGTAGGCATGATGCCGATGCGAATGCGCTCATAGACCTCGATCTGTCTCACCCCGCTGTTTAAAACGGCACCGATATCAATGGGCCGGATGCGGTGGTTCTCCGGAAGAACCATTTCCCCGGCTACGATATCCTCTCCGATGGGGCGGATGTGCTGCCAAGGCGATGCGGCGGCCGTAATGCGAACCTTCCCATCCTCTAATTCCTGAAGATCTTCTACCAAGATTACGCAGTCGTAGGGGTCTCGAATTAACTGGCCTGTATTTACGTAATCAAAGTCTTCAATCGGTTTCAAATCTACCGGATTGGTCTCACTGGCGGAAAAGGTGCGCTCCGCCACCGCCATGATGCCGTCCATGGCCGCCGCATTGTGGTTAGGAGCAGAAACCCTTGCAAATACCGGCTTTGCCGTAACCCGGCCCAAAGCCTCCCTTACATCAACCAGCTCTATCTTTACCCCCGCGGCTGCCTCATCCAGCCTTCCTAAATAATATGAAACGGCCTCTTCAATATCCGTGTTGGTCAAATAAACCTTCCGCTCCATCCTTCTCCTCCTCGATTCTTAGTCCGAAGCAAAAAGCAACTAATAATCTGCAAAGAACTTTATTTTAGTTGATTTTATTCCCATATATTGAGTTTTGTTGCTGTTTGTGGGTGGAAAATCAACTAATTTTTATGAATTTCGGATTTTTAGTTGATATTTTTGCTAAAAAGTCAGCTAAATTTTTGTGTTAATGACCTTTTTAGTTGATTTACCCTGTTTTTACCTCAATTAACGGCATTTTTTAGAGTAAAAATCAACTAATTTTTTCTCTATCTAATGATTTTAGTTGATTTGTCCCGTTCAGTGGATTTGTTTCTTTTTGTTGTTATCTCCTTTAGTTGATTTTCCCCGTTCTGTTGATTATCTTGTTCAGTTGATTTGTCTCGAAAAGTGTGAAAGTGTCGATACTGAATGCGACGCCGACTATACGATCCTGGCTCTACAACTCCGGCTCTTATCCAAAACGCAAATACATCCTTATAATCAATCTATTAAAACCACTTCCACGGTTTCGCCGGCCCGGACGCCTTCGGATCCGGCGGGAATGACCACGTAACCGTCAGCCTTGGACAACTGGGCGATAGCCCCGGATTTTGCCCGGATGGGTTCTGCAATCCAACCGCTTTCCGCTCCCGTGGGCTTCTCCTGCCCTTGAACCCTTTTCAGGTTTACCAGCTGGTAGGTGATTCTCCCCTCTCCCGCATGAACATTTTCCGTAATCATTGCGGGGATCGTCATGGAAGTCCCTTCATTTGCGAAATAATATTTCCTCAAAAACCTTCCTGCAATCACATGAAAAACTATAATCGAAGACAGAGGATGCCCCGGCAGCCCGATTACCGTCTTGGGTTCCCCAAAATCCGTAAATATCCCCACTATCGTGGGCTTGCCCGGCTTAATGTTCAAACCGTGGGTCACTACCCCCGGCTTGCCCAGCGAATCTACCACCTGAACGGTAAAATCCTTATTTCCTGCCGAGCTTCCCCCGGAAAGCACCACCATATCGCATTTATCCATCCGTTCCAACACCGCGTTGCGATAGGCTTCTTTGTCATCCGGGATAATTGCAAGATCAATCACCTCCGCTCCCAATGCCTCTGCATAAGCGCTGAGGGCGTGGGCATTGATATCCCGCACCTGACAGGGTCCCGGTTTTTCAGAGGGTTCCACCAGCTCGTCCCCTGTAGAAAGAATCGACAGCTTCGGTTTCCGGTAAACGGACACTTGTCCCTTACCGCAAGCGGCCAGGAGCCCTATGTCCTTGGTGGAGATTCGATGTCCCTTGGAAAAGAACTTCTCACCCTCTTTAAAATCATCGCCCACATTCATAATATGGGCATTGGGTGCAACGGGACGGTTTATTACGATCATCTCTTCTCCCAGCTTGTCAATATGCTCTACCATTACCATGGCATCGGCGCCTTCAGGAACCATGCCTCCCGTCGGCACATAGGCCGTCTGTCCCGAACCGATGTTCAGCGTCGACGCCTCTCCCATTCGAACGGATCCAATACACTCCAAAAAAACCGGTACGCTGTTGCTTACGCCGAAGGTGTCCGCAGCCCGCACCGCATAACCGTCCACTACGGATCTCCGGAAGCTGGGAGAATCCAGATCGGCAAAAACGTCTTCAGCCAAATACCGACCGTAGGATTTTCGGAGCTCCACTTCTTCCGTCTTCTTTTCCAGCGCGCCAAAATACGTTTCAAACTTCTGCTCGACTTCTTCAATGGAATCTACTTTTAGCAACTTCATGACAACAATTCTCCATCTATAAACGCTTTTGTCAACGGATTTTCCGGATCTTTCAACATCAAAGCAGCGGGGCCGGTCTCAACCAGCCTTCCTTTATGCAGCATAGCCGTGTTCCCGCAGATCCGCTTCGCCTGGCTCAGATTGTGAGTGATAATGACCACGGTAGTGCCCTCCTGCTCATTGATCTTTTTCAACATCCTCTCGATCTCTCCTGTAGTTGCCGGATCAATGTTCGCCGTAGGTTCGTCTAATAGCAGTAACTTCGGCCGGAAGGACAAGGCTCTTGCTAAAGCCACTTTCTGCATCTCACCGGAGGACAGGGTCCAAGCCTTTTGCTTTCGCAGGCGGGTAAGATCCAGATCTTCCATCAGCTCTTCCACACGCTCTCTGAGCATGTTTTCCTGCCATCCTCTTAGTTTCAACGGGTATGCAATGTTCTTCTCCACCGTGGTACGAAGCAGATAAGGCGATTGAAATACCAAAGTTATATCCCGGTAGGGAGTTATTTCGGTCCGGTCTGTTCCGTAATATACTTTCCCCTCCGTCTGCGCATCAATACCGGCCATAATGTTCAGCAGGGTGCTTTTCCCCGCACCGTTTGGCCCGATAATGCCGAAAAGACAACCTTCTTCCACAATCAGTTCTTCGAGATCCAGCACCGTACGGCTGCCGTATATTTTTTTAACTCCTTCAAGTTTTACTTGCATCGTCAGCTATTTTTCTCCTGTATTTTACTTGCATCGTCAGCCATTCTTTTCTTGTATATTGTATAGTATAGCATTAATTGTAAATGCAATTAGCAGTAATACGATACCCACTGCAATAGCCCGGTCGTAATTCCCCATGCGCTGGAGCTGGGCGATATAAGTAGTCATAACCCGTGTCTTTCCCACTATGTTTCCACCCACCAGCATCACGGCTCCCACTTCCGAAATGGCTCGTCCAAAACCGGTGACGATGGCGGCCAACAACCCTACTCTAAGCTCAAATATTAATAACTTGACGGCTTCCCTCCTGCCTGCCCCCAGCGTTAACGCCAGGCGGCGCACTCTATCTGCCTTTTCCTTTACGATATTGTAAGTCAGACCGATTATTATGGGAGTCACCAAGCAAACCTGGGCAATGATCATTGCTGTAGGCGTGAAACTGAGGCCCAAAAAACCTAAAGGTCCCTTTCGCATAATGAACAGAAATACCACCAGACCGGCGATAACCGGCGGCAGGCTCATCAGTGTGTAAATCAGCCGGATCAAAATCCGTTTTCCCGGAAAATTGTAAAGTCCGATAATAACGCCTATGGGAATGCCCAGGCACGTGGAGATGATCACGGAAGTAAGAGATACTCTTAAGGAAAGGCCTACTATCTCATAGATTTCCGGATCAAAAGATAAAAGCATCTTTATGGCTTCTGTTATTCCTCTTGCTATTTCTTGCATACTTCATCCTTATAACATTTTGCCTGGGGCACAGGGAGCTTCCCAGGCATGTTTTTTTGTACTGCATCTTTGTACTGCACCAAAGAAAAGATGTATCTGGTTTGTACTGCATCAAAGCAAAGATGTATCTGGTGTCAGCGACTAAATAAATACAAGTATTATTTTTGGGGCGCAGGGTTACTCTCCCGCTCGATGGCTACGCGCTGCGTGCCGTACGATCTAGACGGTCCGCCCTGCCCGGTTGGCACTTGCTTGTACTCGCTGGAGCGCAACCCTGCGCCCCAAAAATGCTTTAATAAATCACTGACACCAAATACAGTTATCTTTAAAGAAATTAATCGTTATTGGGCTCTCCTGTGGCGTTAGGAGTAAACAGAGGAGCTCCGTATTCCTCTACACCGTATTCGCCGATAAGCTTCTGGGCTTTCTCGCCGATAATCCAGTTCTGGAAGTTCAAGGCGCCCTCTGCGTTTATCTGATCGTTCTTGGAAGGATCCACCACGATAACGCCGTATTGGTTAAATAATTTGGTGTCGCCTTCCGTAACGATGATCATATCCGTGTCCGCTGAATAATTGAGCCATGTAGCCCTGTCAGACAGCGTATATGCCTGCATATCGTCAGCCATGGTAATTACGGCGCCCATTCCCTGGCCTGCTTCGATATACCAATCGCCTGCAGGCTCAAGTCCGGCCTCGCTCCACAAGCTCAATTCCTTCTTGTGAGTTCCGGATTCGTCACCTCTCGACACAAAAGGTGTCTTGGTGTCGAAGAGAATGGTGAAAGCCACCACTGCATCATTGGGTGCATCCTGTGAAATTCCCGCAGGATCATCGGCAGGTCCCAGGATTACGTAATCATTATACATAACGTCGTAACGTGCCGGTCCGTGACCCGCTGCAATGAATTCCCTCTCGGCTGCCGGAGAGTGAACCAGTAGAACATCAGCTTCTCCGTTTTCACCCATTGCCATAGCTGCTCCGGAGCCCACGGCAACAACGTCTACTTCCCATCCCGTATCCTTAGTAAACTCGGGAAGCAGAACATCCAAAAGACCGCTGTCCTGGGTGCTGGTGGTTGTGGCGAGCAGAATAGTGCCCTTAATCTCAGCGGGACCTTCGCCTTCCTGCGCGCATCCTGCCAGTGTGGCAAGGAGCATCACTACAGCGATAAGCAGCGCTAACCATTTTTTGCCTTTTAACATGATATTCCTCCTCTTATGTGTGTGAACATATATGGTTACCATACAGCCCTCATAATGGGATATACGGGTAAAGACAACGTAGAAAACCCTTTCCGCGCAAGGGAAAGGGTCTCATAACCTCAGATAGACTCGCTTTCTGATTTTCCTTTCCAAACGCGGGAGGCATGCGGATTTCTCTACATACCCATCGGTCGCGATCCATAGCTTGTGCTTTAGGATGCAGCGACTCGGAAATGCTGTCTTTTCGTATTCAGTTTTCACTCAACTAAATTAAACTTAAAAACAAATCATTTAAAATAACATCCTTGCTGTCTTTGCTCTTTTGGGCCTTTTTATCTACCCGCCCATGCAGTTACTGTCCTCTGTCCGCTAATAATCCCTCAACCCCCGGCTGCAAGCCGCAGGATTTTCACTTCGTCTCCTTCTTCCAGGACGCGGGTAGCATAATCCGCGCTGAGCAGCTGCCTTCCGTTCACCCACACGGCTACACGACTGCTGTAGCCTGCCAGTTCAAGAAGATCGTTGACAGTAGTGCCTGAAGGCACCGCCATTTCTTTTTTATTTAATCTAATTCGTATATCCATTCCAACCCCAACCTTTTAACGGTCTCCGGCTTGGGAGCTGCTGTTTCTCTATCCCAGCCCGCTATATCGTAATATGCGTCCAAAGCCTTCTCAAAGTCTTCCTTAGTGATATGGACACCCTCATTGGGTCCGCTGGGTATGGGTAGAAAAGCCTTTTTCGGCACGGTGTCGTCCTTGCGGCCAAAACCTTCCCGCACGTTGAACATCCGCATCATAGTGAGCCTGCGCTCGCCGATTTCCTGGTGCTCTTCAATGCTGGTCTCCCAGCCGATTCCGTACTTGCAGTAATCCACAAGGTCCTGGGGCCCGTACAACTGCCATGCCGGTCCCCATACGAACTGGCACAGACACAGGGTGTCCAGCATAGAATAATATTTCTGGGTTTCATAGGCGAATTTGGCCTTGTTCTCGTCCAACACGCCGTATGCATCGCACTTTTCGAAGGAAGCCAGCATATTTGGCCAGATCCAGTTCTGGTCATCCTCCGGAGCCATCAGTGCCGGATCGTGTTCCGACGACTGGTGGTCCGCGCCGAAATTGTTCACCGCATAGTTGATGGCAAGGTTCGGTTTAAACTGCACCATGTGAGCCGGCCATTCCTGATTCTTGGTGGCTACCACCAGATCTTCTGCACCCTTTCCGACGATTTTCGCCGCCCGTGCGCTGCCCAAGGACAGCAGGGCTCCTATGCCCTCTTCACGATAGGCTATCTTCCTCAGCAGTTCCGGATAAATGGAACTATTTCCGAAGCGAAGCTCGAGACCGTCTGTATCTTCCTTGGTAAGAATGCCGTTCTCATAACAATCCATGGCCCAAGCTATGGTGGCGCCGCAGGAAATGGTATCCAAACCGTACATGTTGCAATACTGATTGGCTTCGCAGATATCATCCAGATTATTGCATCCGCAATAAGATCCAAAGGTTGCTATTGTTTCGTATTCGGGCCCTCCGTAATAGGGATCTACCCTTCCGGGAATGGTGACTTCCCGCTTGCAGCGTACGGCACAGGCAAAGCAGGTTTCCCTTCCCGTGAGAATCGTCTCTCTCATAGTTGAGCCGTATATCTTTTCTGCGCCCTCCAGTACACCGGAATTCCAGTTGAAGGAAGGCAGAAAACCTTCTGCGTCATGGGCGTCCACACAACCTGCGGAACCGTTTTCCCACGTATCGATAATAGTGGGGTTGGCTTGCATGCGTTCTTTAACGTTCAGGGTGAGTTTTTTCACCCCTTCCGGATCTGCCGGACGAACGGGAGATTGACGCTTGACTACTAAACCTTTCAGATTTTTGGATCCCATAACGGCCCCGGTGCCGTTTCTGCCGTTTGCCCGGCTTCTCCTATGCATAATATTTGCAAAGAGTACGCCTTTTTCACCGGCAGGACCGATGATAGAGCACTCGATCTTGTCCGTGCCTAAATCCTTCTCTATCTGCCGTTCCACGTCTCCGGTAATCTTGCCCCAGAGGTGTGAGGCGTCCCGCAGCTCCACATTGTCCTTATCAATATACAAGTAAACCGGCGTTTCCGCTTTTCCGGTGAAGATCACCGCATCATACCCGTTGGCTTTCAGCTGAGCGGGGATATAGCCTCCTACCTGAGAGTCTCCGGCAGTCCCCGTCAACGGGCTTTTAGTGGTAACGCACATACGGCTCTGTCCGCTGATGGGAATTCCCGTCAACGGAGAGACGGAAAAGATCAATGGATTTTCCGGTGACAGGGGATCCGTCCCCGGGCGGATGTTATGGAACAACAGGTACATTCCCAGAGCAGAGCCCCCGGGATATTTGCGGTAAATCTCCGCAGGAAGTTCTTCGGTACGTATAGTTTTGCTGCTTAGATCCACGTATAAAAGCTTTGCGTTCCCAATCATACTATTCCTCTCCCATTTTTATTTGCAAAAAGTTCCGGCATAACGAAATGCCTCCATGAAATATGGGGGCATTTCGTAACGAAAGGTCTTTCAACCTCCGGAAATCTTAGAATAGGCCTTAAGCTCGTCGCCGTCTTTGAGTTTCTCGGTAATCATCACCCGCATACCGTTTACGGCAACAAAACCGAAATTATCGATCTTCGTCCAGTCAATGCCGGAAAGCTTAAGGGCCTCCTCCGCTGTACAACCGTCAGGAACTTCTACAATCCGTTCCTTCTCGCCGTTAAAGTACTTGGTCAATGCCCCGCGCAATAATATTTTGATTTTCATTTTATGTCTATCGACCTCCCGGCAATAACTTGTTCTTATCCCGTTATATATGCCACTTAATATACCGCTGAAATGCTGCCGCTACACTTATAAAAACATTATAGCGTTGCGATCAGGCTGTCAGGGAGCAATCCGTTTTCATCCCAACCCAGGACTTTATAATACTGCTGTTTCATATCCTCAAAGGCTTCCTCGGGAATTTTCTGCCCTGCCGCAGGGCCGTTCTTCAATGCTTCTTTGAAGATACGTTTCGGCGCGGTGTCATCCTTTGCAGTAAATCCTTCTCTCTGGTTGAAGGCTCTCGCAATATTAATAACGCGGGTGCCCACATCGGCTATTTCCTCGACAGTCCATTCTTTCCCCGTCACCAAGCTCATCAGCTCAGCCATCGTCTCCATTGAGATGGTTCCCCAGAAGTCGCAGATGCAAAGGCAGAATTTCACCGCATTATGCTGGGCCAGCTTGTATACCATTTCTCCCTTGCCCTCAGGGGTATAAGGAGGAATGGAAGCGGCAAATACCTCTTCATTGGGAGCATAGGCTCTCATATGGCAGGCTCCCCTGTCGGAAACCGCATAAGCCAGGGACATGCCCCAGGATCCCCGGGGTTCGTACTGGGGATATTCCAGACCTTTGACCTCCATGGCAAAGTCTTTTCCGCCGTATTTCCCCGCCAGCTTCTTGACTCCCATAGCCAGCTCTTTTCCGATACCTTCGCCCTTGGCAATCATCTCCAGGTATTTAATGTATGTATCCATTTCTCCGAAGCGGATTCCGAAATCATGGATGCCCTTTTCTGTCATTTCCATAGCCCAGGCCAGCACGTCGCCGGAGCTGATGGTATCAAGGCCCATGTCGTCCGCCACTTGATTAGCTTTCAAAATTGCTTCAGGATCACGGTTTCCTGCATTGGGTCCGTAGGCGGCAATGGTCTCGTACTCGGGACCTTCACAAATCGCATCGCCGATCTTCAGGAAGTTGCCGCAGCCCAGACCGCAGCTTCCGCAACCCCGCTTGCCTTCCAGTTTTTCCATGAACACTTCGCCGTTATACTCGGTCCAGTTGGGATCCGTCGTATCGGAGAAGTTCTTATAAGGCAAAATGCCCCCGTCCTGGCAAGCTTCCAAAAATGCAGTGGTGCCCCAATCGAAGACAAAGGTATTGTCTTCCTGCAACACATCTTCATTTTGAATTTCCAAAATTCGTTTGACTGCTTCCTCAACATTGGGGATCTTCACGCCGCCGGTTCCTTTTACAACAACGGCCTTCAGATTCTTACTGCCCATAACGGCTCCCATGCCGCCTCTTCCCGCCTGCCTGTAATAATCCGACGTAATACAGGCCATGCCGCAGAGGTTTTCACCGGCAGGACCGATGGTCAGAACGCTGTATTCGTGGCCGTACTTATCGGCGAGGATAGCCTCCGTCTCGTGGCAACCTTTCCCCCAAAGCTCTGAAGCATCTTCAAAGCTGATCTTATCATCTTCTATCAGCAGATATCCGGGTTTATCCAGCGCTCCCTCGATAATAACCGCATCGTAACCAGCGTATTTAATGCGTAACGCCGCATGGCCGCCGATGGAGCAGTCACAGATGGTACCCGTCGCAGGGGATTTCCCCGCCACGCCCAGCTTACCCGAGCAGGGCACCGTGGTCCCGGTCATGGGACCGGTCATGAGGATCAGTTTGTTTTCCGGAGACAGAGGATCTATGCCCGGTTTCAGTTCTTCGTAGAGATATTTTATTGCCAAACCTTTGGATCCTATGTATTTTTCTGCCCAATCCATGCGGAGAGGTTCAGCTGCCGCTGTTTTCTTACTCAAATCCACCCTAAGCACTTTGTTCTGATATCCGTACATGCTCTTTGCCTCCTTCCTACTCAAAGGTCAACGCATTTTGCGGACAAACCTTTACGCACATGGGGTCGCCGTCGCAAGTATCGCATATGTAAGATTTCCCGTCCCTCAACCTGACCACTTTTTTGGGACATTTTTCTGCACAGGTGCCGCAGCCGATGCACACTTCATGGTCCACTAAAATCTTGCCGTCCATGGAGATGGCTCCTGTGGGACAGTTTTTAAAGCAAATTCCGCATAGCGTGCAGTAGGAGTCCTGGTATTTCAAAACTCCGCCCTTATCGTAGTAGGTCTCGATATAAACTCGTGCCTTCGAAGGGACAAATGCGCCTTCATGAGTCGCTGAGCAGATCTGTCCGCATAGCTGGCAACCGATGCACTTTTTCTTCGAAAACCTCAGTCTCTTCATGTTGACCCTCCATTCCTTTCTAATAAATAAAAAAGCAAAGAAAAGCATGTCAAACAAACAGCTCTCCTTTGCGCAATGGCAGGCTGGAAGATCACTCCCCCAACCCTATCGTTTTCGCCGACAAGCATCCCTTGCCCTGCGAAAATCGGAGTTGTCTTAATATTTTGGTTATTCGGTTGTGTATATTACTATACTATGAGTCTACCCGATTGTCAAAGGCTTCTTACTTCTCCTCGAAGTTGGTTTCCACCCGCTTAATCTTGGCCACTACGTCTTCCGATAGGTAAACCTGCCCGCACTCGGGGCAGCGCAGGACCTTGTGCCGGAAATTATGGTCAAGATAGCTGAAATGGAGGTCATGGGGCGCCAGCTCAACCTGACATTTGTTACATATCGGTGTCAACTTTTTTTCCATTCCAGACAGCCTCCAAATTGATTTTCATCCTATGACAATATGCGTTCACCAATTCAAATACTTTCTCACTGTCGTCCGTCTCAACCGGCTTATATTCCACCCAGTAGGTCATGTGGCCGATCTGGCGGTAGCCGCTGAACGTCCCCTTTTCAGCCAGCAGGATCTTTCTCCCCTTTTCTTCGCAGAAGGCAACCACTTGGAGGACTTCCTCCTCGAGGATGTGTTCGCTATGAAGCTTGGCTTGAAGCTCAGGGCTGATCTTAAGCCGGATCTTGGTTTCGGGCTTTCTCTCTTCCATTTCTTCCTCCCAAAACTCCTTCAAAAGTTGTCTCTTTAATGCAACCCGGTTCTCTCTGCGCTGGGAGAAAGTGGGGGTTTTGGCCTGGCCCCTCGTATCGTCGAATCCGAAGAGTATGTCCAGTATATGAATCGTCCTTTTCCCGGCGCCGAGGAAATTGTCGCGGCAGTTAACACAATATGTAATATAGGGATTGTCGCTTTCCGAGATTCTCTTGTTGATAACATAATCCGCATAATCGCGGTTGGCGATGGAAACCTGTCCGCCATAGCTGCAACATGCGGAGTGCTCTTCCTGAACAGGAAGGGGTTCAAGTTGAAATCCCGCATCTGTGGCAAAGGCGCGGACAACTCTGCGAAGGTCCTTCTTCCCTGTACTGCTGCAAGGGTCGAACACGGACCAAACTTCTGACTCACCCTTCATGACGGGTTTCATCCCGCCTGTTTCCTCCATGAACTCATAAAGGGAGATGAGCTCCGCTTCGGGAAGGAACTCGCAAATATTATTGATGCACGTAGGGCAGGCAACCACAAGCTTGGGCTTCCCTAAGCTCTCCCAATCCTTACGGAGCCTGTAAATCGTCTCTGCATGCTTTTCCTCATCCCCTGCCCATTTCACCGGCGTTCCGCAGCACTTGAGGAAAAGAGCCATGGTAGGATCTTTGCTCAAGAGCCATCTATAGGTCTCCGAAACGTAGCGCGGCTCGGAAGCTCCCATCTGGCATCCTGGGAAAAATGCGTATTCCGATTTATCCACTCCCGGAGGAGTCCTGACAATTGAAGCCCATTTTCCGTCGGCAAATTCCATATCGCGAAGCCAGAAGTCGTGGTAAGCCCAGGGCATTCTGCCCATCCGGTGCAGCCGTTTTCTGGCCTCAAGAAACATGCTGTCCATATCGATCTGTGCGGGACACACATCATCGCAAAGACCACAGTGAGTACAGATATTGATCAGTCTCTTCGCAGGCTGGCCTTTTAACTCTGTTTGCGCCTCGTGCATGGTAGCTTGTACTTCGTCCTTGATTCGAAGCGGCCATTTCCCGGTGTAGGACACCAGATCGCAATAGATCCTGCATGAATCGCACTGACAGCGAAGGCAACGTTCTGCCTCCGCCTGCACATCTTCGGGCCTTATCTTGCCCGTCTCGTCGAGTGCGGGCCATTTTTTATATGTAAGCTTGGAAGGATCCACCTTTACTTTGGTGGTCCTTTGATCTTCAGGATAACTCAGTTTCTCAGTCTTAAAATATGTTTCAATAGACACAGATATATTGATCCCGTCGGCCAGAGCCTCGATGGTATCCTTGCCCTTCAGCGAACCGCCGGCAAAGCAGGCCGTTCTTTCATTTAAGAGGATGGGCTCATCTTTATCCAGCAGCCCAAAGTCCTCGCCGCCGGCTCCTGTGGCCACATAGATCGCATCAAACCCCTGCCCCTCGCCGTTATCGCCGATAAGCTCCGAAAGATCCGCGATCTTACGGTTGAAGTGAATCGGAATCTCTTCTTCGCTGAGCTGCAGCTCAAATTCCGCCAGGAAGATCTCCGGAGTTAAACCGCCCACAGCATCGCTTCCGTCTGCAATATTCCACAGATGTCCGCCAAGCCGATCGGAAGCTTCGAAAACTTCCACTTCATACTTTTTGGAAGCCAGGCGCAGCGCGCATGCCAAGCCGCTGATACCGGCGCCGATGACGGCGGTGCGTTGCTTCTTTTTTGGGACATTATAGTAGGTAGGATCTTTGCTTTTTGCCTGCTCCACTACGGTTCGTTCCAACCCCCGCAATTCGATAGCATTGCCGCCATATGCAGCTTCTTTTCTGGGGCAATTGGTTTTGCAGGGCTCGTGGCATAAGGCGGATACGATGGCAGGAAAGGTTACCGCATTCCGGTAAGTTTTATAGGCAGCATCATAAGCGCCCCGGCCCACTTTCTCGATAAAATCAAAAATATCGACGTGAAAAGGACAGGATGCCTGGCAAAATGGCACCTCTTTCTGAATGCAACCTGTAAATTGTTCGTAAAACCGTTCCATGTCCGTCATGTCTTAATCCTCTGTTTCCGTATTTGTTTATGTTATCAACCGTGCAACTTTCAAAATCTATAGTAACTTTATGCATCCATGTATATTATAGCAGCATTTTACCGGGCATGATACGGATAATTCTATCCAATACCCGATTTGCTTTCCGATCGTCCCGTGAAACAATCGGCGGTTTACGGTTTTCCAACCGTAAACCGCCGATTTCTGCCTTCTCGTCGGTCTCTCGTAAAAATCGCAGGGAACAAGACGTTTGAGCGGTCTTAACCGGTTTTATTAAAGGGGATTCGCCTTGATGCGATCGATCTCCTCGTAGAAATCGGATCCCAGGAAGTACTTCTTCGGCGGCGCAATCTTTTCACCCTTCTTCAGGGCTTCCAGACCGGCCTTGACCTTCTCCTGCGTAGCCGGCAGTTCATAGATTCTTACACCGCAGGCATTGTATATGGCGTTGATGACAGCCACATGACCGGAGGACTGGTAAGCCTCGGAAGCTCCCGAAGATCCGAAGGGGTTCTTGTCACGCTCAGTCACAAGGTGAATTACCTCGATTTCGTCGGGAATATCCTTAATCGCCGGGACTCCTGCTCCTGCGATATTGTCATGTTTCTTAACATCGTCATAGTTCTCGCTGAGAGCAAATCCGATGGAATGGGATATTCCGCCGTATGCCTGGCCGTTCACCGAAGCCAGGTCTCCGATAACGCCTACGTCGTCTACGCAGGTGTAACGGAGTACGGTAGTCTTACCGGTTTCCGTATCTACCTCAACCTCAGCAAGGAAGAGAGCGTAGGTATAGTCCGGAGTCGGGTTTCCTTTTCCTGTGTTGGGATCAAGGTCGCTCAGGTCCGGATCGGAAGGATTCTCGTACTGGGCTTCATATTTTGTCGGAATTCCTTCCGCTACCATTTCCTCATAGGTTCTGAAAGTTCCGTCGGGCTTTCTCATGGCGTTGATCAGCATATCCGCTGCCATCTTCGTGGCTTTTCCGTTCATGTAGTGTGAACGTGAAGAAGCGGAAGCGCCGGAGTCAGGACAGTGCTTGCTGTCGTTTTGAATCAGTACGATGTCATCTATCGTAACACCGAGAGGTTTGAGAGCCTCTACTGTTACATGGAGAGAACCTACGTCGCCGCCCTGTCCCTGATCCTGCCAGGTGTCGTACTTGGCAATCTTACCGTCTTCGCGGAGTTCCAGAGCAACGGTGCACTGGCTGTCTCTTATACACATCT
>DGEG01000135.1:0-3078 GCA_002385825.1 Firmicutes bacterium UBA3932
CTCCAAAGACGTCAGCAAATAATCGTCAGCCAGTATAAGGGCAATATAGCGCAGGAATGTATTACGATCCTTTATCAGATGTTTATAGACTGCATTATCCCTTTCAGGCGGAATCCCTTCAGTATGAATCTTAATAATGCGCTCCAAATAGTCTTCGCCCAGTCTGGCTGTTACCACGTAAAACTCACCCAGCTGCAACAGTGATAAACCGGTAAGAACCGTGACCGGCTCGATTGGGGCAGGAGTACCGCCTCCGAGAGAAGCAATTTTCAGCTCAATGTCTTGCGCCATATAGGCTCTATCAAACTCAATTGTCACATCGTACCCGCCGGTACTGGCAGTGACCGACGCTTTCGAGCGAGATTGACAGAGCCGCTTAATAGCTTTTTCAAGCTTCTGCTGTACATCGTCTTCTGTAACCTCTATCGGCGGTACGGCCTCAATGCGCTCGAACGGATTGTGCCGATCATCTTCCTGGCCGTTTCGATTGAATAGCTCGTCAATGATTTGTGAAATACGAAATCCCCATTTTTCATACTTCAAGCGCAGCATAAACTCAACATTGCCGTTCCAGGCACTGCTTGAACAGTTGGCTGAACCAACATACAATAAGTGTTCGGTATTTTTACTCCTAAAATAAAGCTTGGCATGTATGTCCTGTTTCTGGAGATCAGCGATAGTATCCGGTTCGCTGAGAGCCTCTTCCCCGTCAATCACCATCTCCTTCAGGCAATAGCACAGAAAGCTTTGCACCAGGTCATTAGTCAGCTTGGAGATTTCCGTTCGACGGGTAATGAGTGTTTTTTGGGAATTAGGGAGCGAGAGGCGATCCAGTTCAAGAACAGTACTCTGGCTCAAAAACGGTGAAATCACCAGCAAGTCATGATACTTGGTAAACAGACCCGCCGACTCCTTATCGTAGCCGTTACCAATACCCAGCGGTAAGAAATCAAAATCTACAAAATGCCGGTCACCGGTCCGAAAATAAACGTAGGGTAGTTCGTTTATCAGCGCAGCAATCCGCCGTTTCTTTTTGGCATCGGTAATCAGTTGACGCAGATATTGGAGAAAATCAATCAGGGGCTTGGTTTTACCTGTTGATGTTGCAGCGGATTCGCCCTCCAGGACGACGGCAACGTCCCAACTGCGGTCAAAGGTGAGGTTGCGGCTAAGTATCACAAATCGATAGAGTGGCAGACCCCTTTCGTTAATATATTTTATGATCCAGACCTTCGGGTGAAACGATTTGCCATTCTTCAGTGCAACCTGAAACACACTGCTTTCCAACAGGGCAAAAACGGGATTCCCTTTGCTGGGAACCTTAATCTGTCCACCCTCGCAAAACAGTGCAAAGTTATCCGCACTTTTGCGAACTCCTTCGAGAATAAATAACGGGTTTTCCAAGAGGCTGCCATCCATCTGCTCGGAGAGGAAAAGGGCAATCGGCACGCCCAAGAGGGTTTCCAGATCGAGTGAATAGGTCGTTCCTACGGCGAATTCGCACCTGAATCCCGGAGGTGGAGCCAAAGCCTTTCCATAGTCCAGTCTGTCCTCAGTTAGCCTGAACATCGCTATCATTACCCTCCAACCCGTTGTAAATATCAGCGATCAGTCGGCGGGCGTTGCGGAACCTATACTGAAGTTTTCCTCCCCCCAGCCATACACCTTCTTTCCATCGATAGACCCCGGAATTCTTCAATTTTGCCCGTTCCTTGCCCTTGAGTTGGATTTCGCGCTTTATTATCAGGTCGTCCATTGCGGTAACGTCACCATCTATGACTACCTGCTTCCACTGCTTTACAAAGGGATATATCCGTGCCCGGTTGCGCCCGCTGACTGATAAACGGACGAACGGTTCAGATACATTGTAGTTCTGAATAAAGCCGGCTGTGACTCGCTCGTACCATTCATTCCAGGCTTCGTTGGCATCCTCGTTTTCGCCGTTGGACAGAATAATGTTGTAACGGATATTGGCACCATAGATGAATTCCGAGAAACGTACGGCCATTTCATAATCGCTCCTGATATCATCAGGAAGGTTTACCATCCCCTTTATCAATGATATGTCGTCATAGTCCTTCACTTCGTAGCTATTGCTGCGGAGTATGGAAGCCAGCAGTGAGTTTTTGGAGTGCTCGGAACTAATGATTTTATCTCGCAGGAATTGCGCTTCATCTTTAGTAAGTTCAACCGTCACCCTTTCGCGCCAGTCAGGCGGAGGTATCGGAGCCCGCCAGAAGGTGCCGATGATACCAGAACTAATGCCTGTGTCATCAGTATCTTCTCCGCGGTCTGCGTGTACCGCTGACGTTATCCGGGCTTTGGTTCTATTCAATGTACAGACTGCGTGTGCATACTCATCCAGTGATAACCTTACTGTGCTGCGGAAGATGCCGTAAGTGTAAAGACCATTCCAGTAGATACTGGAGGGTTTTTTCTGAAGCCTTTCCCCCGAGCGTCCACCGATTACGCCTTCGGCGTTTCCTTTCTTCAACTGGTTAATAAGAGCTATCTCTTCTTTAGCAAGACGATCAAGCAGAGCCCTGGGAGTGAGGTTCCTCTCGCGTTCCAGCTCCATCAGGATGAAGGGCACGATGAGAAAATATTTGGCTCTCGTCTGCACGGTTGAAGTTCCCGGGAATAATACGTCGGCAAAGCCGTCACGAATTACACCGATTCCCAGCTCGTCTACTGCTTCAGCGGCATAGAGCAGGCTGAGCACTGACAGTATCTTATTCTTATCGCGGCTCCCCAAATCAATCCAGCCAATCTGAACCGGTTGCGGCATGATGACCAATCACCCTTTTGTATGTAGCTATAGTTGGTAGATTGCTGCCACTAGTGGGACCTGCCTCGTAGTGGATGCAAGAGAATGGATACTAGAACATCGAGAACTTTGTCAGATTACTCCCCTCTCCTTATTGTACAATTATGGAAGTCGCTTCATCAAAATCCAGAATAGATAAAGACAGGCCCATCTAACTGTAGCTCTTTCATTAAATTAATTATTACATAGCTGAGTGACATGATCATGTCACTCAAAGGAGATTAAGCTCTATTTATCCACTTCCTTTTGCA
>DGEG01000135.1:3239-3787 GCA_002385825.1 Firmicutes bacterium UBA3932
CATCGAGGATATCGCCCATGCCCTGTCGCTTATGACCCGGGCTAACGGGCATTTCCGCCACTTTTACTCGGTAGCCCAGCACTCCCTCAACTGTTACCGGGAAGCCAAAGGCCGGGGCTGCTCGCAAAGGATACAGTTGGGATGCCTGCTCCATGACGCCAGCGAGTGTTATCTCTCCGACATTACCAGGCCGGTCAAACTTCATCTGCCCGACTATGTGGCCATTGAAAAAAACCTTCAGGACATGATTTATGCCCGTTTTGGCCTGGGTGATCTGTCGGAGGACGAACTGCAGGAAATGGATGAAATTGATGATGTCCTTCTCTATTATGAGTTTGAGGCATTGATGGGATATCCCATATTCGACGTCCCACCGGCCAAGACGGCGGACTTCGACTTTTTCCAGCGGGATTATGCCAGTGTAAAGCAGGAGTTTCTTGCGGTTTATCATAAGATGAAACTGTAGATGGGCATTGTTGTGAATTACGATAACAACACGGGATGTCTGAGTAAATAATGCTAGTGGCAGGGGGAGGGTGCTATGGCGA
>DGEG01000049.1 GCA_002385825.1 Firmicutes bacterium UBA3932
AGGATATTACTCTATGTTCTGAACCTGTTCGCGGATCTTTTCAATCTCACTTTTTATTTCCACTACATAGTTCGTAATTACGATATCGTTGGCCTTGGAACCGATGGTGTTTGCTTCCCGATTCATCTCCTGAACAAGGAAATCCAGCCTCCTGCCGTCCGGCTGGTTGCTCTGGCTGATTATCTGTTTCAGCTGGCATATATGGCTGTTCAGCCGTACCAATTCTTCCGTAATGTTTGATTTATCCGCGAAAAGAGCAGCTTCCAATGCAATACGATCTTCAGGGACTTCTGCTGCAGAACCAAGCAAATCAGCAATCCTTTCCTGCAACTTATCCTTGTAAAACTGCACCACCTGCGGTGCCCGTTCGCTGATTTTTTCGGCCATATCACTGATCATATCAGCCCGCATTAATATATCTTCCGCCAGCTTTTCCCCTTCCTGCGTCCTCATTTCATCCAGCTTTTCCACCGCTTCCCTGACGGGAACAGAGAGGCTTTTAAAGATCTCTTCTTCATCCTCAACGTCCGGAACAGCTTTCAGAACATCGGGCAGGGTTGCAAGAAGCGAAAGGGTGATATCTCCCGTCAAAGAGAAGTTCTGCTGCAACTCCTTCAAGTTATCGTAGTATTGCTTGGCCAATACGGTGTTGAGCTTTACGGTGGTATCGTCTTCCGTCAGATTTTCCACCATTATAGATAAATCTATCTTGCCTCTTCTGGCCACTTCTCTAACGATGGACTTAAGTCTCTCTTCGGCGAAGGAATATCGTCTCGACATCTTTATGTTAATATCACTGTACCTGTGATTTACAGACCTCACCTCGACGATTATGTTCCTCTTCCCGTCGCAATATTCGCTTCTACCGAACCCGGTCATACTCTTGATCATCTTTTTTCTCCTTGTTTTTCTGAAGCTTGTCCTTGTATTTCGTGGATTTGCTTTGGTGTCTATACTAGTTATGTTATCATATGGTATCATATGGTATTATACATTTTGCACGTAAAATAATCTATCTGTTTTCTTTTTGTGAAAAGCGAGGCGAAAAAACAATGGCTTACGATGGTCTGGTAGCAGGCGCGATTGCGAGATATCTCAACGAAATCCTTGCAGGCGGCAGGATCGATAAAATATATCATCCCGATGCGGAAGAACTGATCTTTGTCATTCATGCCGGCAGAGAGCGACACCGGCTCTATATGTCCGCAAACAGCGGGCATGCTCGCATGCACCTTCTGAAAGAGGATAAGGATCTGGCAAATCCGCAAAACCCGACCGCTTTCTGCATGCTGCTGCGCAAACACTTTCAAGGCGGCAGGATAACGGAAATCCGCCAGGTCCAGTCCGAACGGATCATAGAGCTGGATGTAATCCATGTGGACGAGCTCGGCTTTTCCGTAAACAAAAGGCTCATCGTAGAGATCATGGGCAAGCACAGCAACATCATCGCTATAGAGGAATCCGACGGCAGGATCATCGATTGCATCAAGCGGATTACGCCGGATCTTAGCCGATATCGACAGTTGCTGCCCGGCCTTACTTATGTCTATCCTCCGGACCACAACAAGGTCTGTTTTTATACATTAACAGAAGAAACCTTGAGACAAATTATAGAAGAAAGCTCCTCGTCTCTCCCTAAGACCCTCGTTAACGGCATACAGGGAGTAAGCCCGGTAATTGGCGAAGAGATATGTAAAGCAGCCGTTCGATCGGCGCTGAAGGATGCGGAAGCTCTCACCGCAGCAGATCTGTTGAAAGTCATGTCAGAAATGGCACATAAGATTGTTTCGGGAAACGTAAAGCCCGTGGTTTATGTGGACAAGGACGGGGTTCCCGAGGATTTTCATATCTTTCCTCTGTCCGATGCTGAAAGCCTGTTGGATAAAATTGTTTTTGACGATCCCAGCAGCGCAGCGGCATATTACTTTTCCCATAAGGCTTCTTCTAACAGGATCCGCCAAAAGTCATCGGATTTGATGCGGGTACTTTCCGCTATTTTGGACAAGCTCTATTTGAAAAAGCAGCGCCTGTCCGAGGATCTCATCGCCGCCGAAAATGCGGAGCATTATCGCATCTATGGAGAGCTCCTGACCGCAAACCTTCATAATATCTCTTCCGGAAAATCCGTTGCCAGAGTCCTCAATTACTATGACAATACGGAAGTCGACATCCCTCTCGACCCGCGTTTTTCACTGTCGGAAAACGCCCAACGATACTTCAAAAAGTACAGCAAGGCAAAGACAGCCGTGCGGGAAAAGAAGGTTCAACTGGATGAAACGAACCATTCTATAGATTATCTCGAATCCATCGTCACATATGTGGAAAATGCCACCACCCTGGAGGAAATAGAAGAGATACGTCAGGAACTGATAGAAGGAGGTTACCTGCGCAGGAAAAGAAGCGATTACCGCTCTTCCAGGCCCAAGCTGCAACCCCACTCTTTCATTGCTCAGGACGGTTCACGCATTCTTGTGGGAAGAAATAACAAGGAAAATGATTATCTGACCTTGAAAACCGCCAACAAAAAGGATTTGTGGTTTCATACCAAGGATATACCCGGTTCTCATGTAATCCTGTCTGCGGAAGGTAAGACGCCTTCTGACGAAGCCATCCGGCAGGCTGCTTCTCTTGCCGCATATTACAGCAAAGCCCGCCATTCTACCAATGTGCCGGTGGATTATACTCAAGTGCGCTATGTGAAAAAGCCCTCCGGTGCAAAGCCCGGCATGGTGATTTATAGCAACCACAAAACCCTCTATGTAGACCCGAAAAAATAACTATAAGAGAGCTGCGAATTGATGCTTTTGCAACAAAACGCCAGCACTTATTACATTTCATCCATTATTTATTACAATTGGTAAATTTTAGGTTGACTTTTAAGCAGATCGTTATTATTATTTGAATCACTATATATAATCACCTCAGTCAAGCAGCATCGTATGAAGAGGACGGAGCGCATCCGATGCCGGAAAGTGAGGAATGAAGATGAATATAGAAAAAACGAAAAAAACGATCTGCTATCCGGAAATCATATGCGCAGCTGAAATGTCGTGCACTCTGTGCGGAAAGCACAACAGCCAACGATTCAAGCACGGCTATATATGCGAAGAATGCCTCGTATACGTTAAAACCCAATCGTAGTCAAAAGGTAGTGCTTCCGTTCTTTCCCCTAAAGCTTATTTGCCCCTGTATTTTAAGTACGGTGCTGCTTAAGAGGTGCTCATGGAGCGTAATTTGGCAAGCATCTGATCAAAATCCTCCGGAAGGGGACTGTCGAACTCCATGTATTCCCCCGTCGATGGATGGCGAAAACCCAGCGTTTTAGCGTGCAACATCTGGCCTTCCGCTTTTATTGCCGATCTTTTAGGCCCATACAGAGGATCTCCAAGCAGAGGATGATTGATGTGGGCCATGTGTACACGAATCTGATGTGTCCTGCCCGTTTCTAAAACCGCTTCAATATAAGTAAACTTACCGAAACGCTCCAAAACCCTGTAATGGGTCCTGGCCTCTTTGCCGTTTCTATGTACCACCGCCATGCGCAATCTGTTTTTGGGGTCTCTGCCTATGGGTGCATCCACCATTCCTTTATCTTCAGTAAAATTGTTGTGCACGATGGCTCTGTAAGCCCTGGTAATGGTATGGGCGGCAAACTGTTCAGCCAGGGATTGATGGGCCTTGTCATTCTTGGCAATGACGAGAAGACCGCTGGTATCCTTGTCAATGCGGTGCACTATGCC
Source organism: Firmicutes bacterium UBA3932 (assembly GCA_002385825.1). Classification (GTDB taxonomy): domain Bacteria; phylum Bacillota; class Clostridia; order Peptostreptococcales; family Anaerovoracaceae; genus UBA1426. Next base: position 3,741 of record DGEG01000049.1, read on the forward strand.
CGGGCGAATCACCCCGTTGATTGAAGAAAGCCTTCCCCGGCAATGATAGAGTACACCGTTGACCAGTGTTCCGGTTGGATTCCCGGCTGCGGGATGAACAACCATTCCCTTAGGCTTATCCACTACAAGCAGATCCTCGTCCTCATATACGATATTGAGCGGGATGTTCTCAGGTGAGGCTTCCAACGGGGCAGGCTCTTCAATGTTAACCTCTACAAGATCGCCCTCTGCAAGCTTGTGCTTTTTTAAAAGCACAGGAATTCCATTTACCAAAACCCCGCCTTTTTCAATGAGTTTCTGCACGCTGCTTCTTGATGTGTCCTCCAGGAGCCTGGACAACACGATGTCCATTCTTTCTCCTGCATCCTGTTCTTCAATTTTAAAGGCAATCCTCATCATCCTTCGAGTCCTCTCTTTGCCTCAATCTTGGGCTGGACAAAAAAGAGATAATAAACGAGCAACCCGCAGCCGCAGCATACGCAGATGTCCGCCACATTGAAAACAGGAAATACTCGGAAATCAAAAAAGTCCACTACGTAACCCAGGCGGATTCTGTCTATCAGATTTCCGAACCCTCCTCCTTCGATGAAAGAAAGGGCAAGGGAAAGCATCCAGTGGTTTTTCTTTCTCCTTTGAATCATGAAGATGAGAATGGCCACCAGGGTGATAAATGTGATAACTATTAAAAATACCTGCTTCCCTTGAAGAATACTGAAAGCAGCTCCGAAATTGCGTATATATGTCAGATGAAAAATGCCGTCGATAAGAGGAATGGACTGATTATAGTCCATTCCTGTTTTTACAAAGTATTTAGAGATTTGATCAATGCCAATCAGAGCGAATATGATGAAATAATAGATCATATTACTTCTCACTTCCCGCTCTGAAGTTAAAAATTGTCTTATCCGTGAAGTCTACTCCTTCTTCTCTGTCATCTTTTCGCTCATAAGACAGATTCTCGGTCTTGCTCTCAAGGATGCTCTTTAAATCCTCCATTCCCTTATCGTCAAACAACTCCTTGCTCAGGGTATCAAATCTTTCAAGCTCCGATTCAAGGAGGGCTTTATATTTAGTTCGAAACGCGTTGAAACGGTTGCGAAGATTTTCGTTTTCTTTGTGAAGCCTCTCTGCATATTCTCTGGCTTCTCTAGTAATCCGATCCGCATCTAATTCCGCGTTTTTCAGCAGGATTTCCGCACGTTTTTCTGCGCTTGCGGAAATATCTCCCATCAACGCTTTTGCCGCTTCCAAAGTATCCAGCACCATTCCTTCGGTGCTTCTGTACCGTTCCAGTTCGGCGCTGAGAGCCCTCACCTGTTCCTTGAGGTTATTGTTTTCCTCGATGAGCCTTTCCATATCAGTAGTGATGAGATCCAGGAAAGTATCCACTTCTTCCGGCTTATAGCCCCGAACTCCCCTGGTAAATTCCTGATTTTGTATGTCCAACGGAGTAATCATTTCTAACCCTCCTTAAATAATTGGAGCTGCAAGTTGTATTAGACGATTAAGGCACTACAACATAAACCCTATGAGCAACGCGCTCAACAAACGTCTTATAATGTATATGGCAAAGATGGCAAGAACCGGTGAAAAATCAATGGCACTATGTCCCATAATCCGATTTGACAGGCTCCTGAAAGGAGCCAGGATCGGTTCCGTAATACGGATAACGCTCATATAGAGCGGATACAAACGGTCTCCCGGGCGGATAAACCAACTCATAATTGCCCTTCCCAGGATGAGATAAACAATGACCTGGAAGAACAGGTTGATTACTTGCATCAAGAATATGGTCATTAACTACCTCCAAGGATTGTTGATGGTGGGCGTATGGCTCGATGTCTGTTGGGCGATATAAGCAGTTACGTCCACATTTTCCGGCGCAAAGACAAAGATATTGTTTGCCACCTTCTGCACGTTACCGTTCAAAGCATAAGTGGCTCCGCTGAGAAAATCAAATATCTTTCTGGCTGTATCCGTTTCGATCTTTTCAAGATTGATGATTATGGGCTTCTTTGCCTTCAAACTGTCCACCAGCTTGGGACACTCATCGAATCCCTGGGGCTCGATGACGATCATCTTGAATTGATTCGGCCCGGTGGCTCTGCTGCTCAGAGGCAGGACTCTGCCGTCCTTGTTCTCTTTCTCTTTGGCTTTGATTTCGCTGCGCGGCAATACCACAGAACTTCGCGGATCGATGGCCTGACGCTCCGCTGCATTCTTAGACATTTCTTCTTCCACTTCTTCCTCTTCTATCTCTTCGATTCCGATAAGAACCTTTAGCTTGCTGAATAAACCGTCCCCCATTTTCATACTCCTCGCTTGTCATTTATTGTAGTTTCGTTCTCCGAAAATGGACGTTCCGAGCCTTACCACATTTGCGCCCTCTTCAATAGCGACTTGATAATCGTTGGACATGCCCATGGATAGGTACCGGAAGTCCAATCTCTCATGTTCAATTGCCCCGCATTTCCGGTAAAGATTCGTCATCTCGGCAAAATAGCCCCGCACCGTCTCCGGATCTTCCACAAAGGGCACCATGCTCATCAGCCCTCTTATCCGTACATTTGGGCAGTTCTCCAAAATCTCACGAATCCTTTGTTCCGTTTCTTCGGGGCCTATACCGAATTTGCTCTCTTCCCCGGCAATGTTGATCTGGATCAGCACATCCATGATTTTGTTGTGCTGTTCCGCCCTCTTGTTTATCTCCTGCGCCAGTTTGATCGAATCCACAGAATGGATCAATGCAACTTTGTCGATGATATATTTTACCTTATTTGTCTGTAGATGTCCAATCATATGCCAGCGTACGGCTTTCACTTTATCGTATTTGTCCAAGAGCTCCTGAACCTTGTTTTCTCCGATATCGGTGATGCCCGCATCGATGGCCGCATTGATCTCCTCGGGAGTGCGGGTTTTCGTGACGGCAATCAGGAGCACATCATCAGGGTTTCTTCCTCCCCGCAGGGCTGCTTCCTTTATGTTCTCTCTGATTTTATCGATGTTCGACTTTATTTGGTCTTTATTCATTTCTCTTCTTCTCCGGATGATTCAATATTTCATCGTAAGGATCCACCGTTTTGACTTTTACGGTTTCATCCCCCGTTTTCTCGTAATAGTAAGAGCTTTCCACCAAAGAGTATTCACCGTCACTGGCAATCACGGAAACGGGCGTAAAGATGAATTCTCCGCTTATGTCCTTTACGTAAACTCCCGGCTTGCCGTCTTTAGTGGTGATACTCCTGTTTGCAATGATAAGTCCTTCATAATTTGAAGTTATGATCTCCGCGTCCAGTTTTCGGAGCTTGGGCAGATCTTCGTAATACCTGTTGAACTGCAGGAGCACCAGCCAGGAATCCCCTGAATCGATAATGTCATATGTAGTCCCTTTAACCCGGCCTAAAGGGAGATTCAGATAGACCGGACCGCCTTTTTTGTATTTGATCACATCTTCAGATTTTGGCCAAAGCGCCACATACCAGACGCTGTTGTCCATTTCTTTATAGACGGGCTCTCCGGCTACGGCATAGTCCCTGTGAGTATCATTCATTTGAATATCAAGGGACTCAACCGTGTCCTTTTTTAGAGCAGCCATGTTTTCCGGCGAAAACAGATCTTCATACCCGTCTATATAATAGCTTATCACTTTGTTTTCTTTAGTGACATAACTCCCTCCACCCGGCAAAATATCCAATACCTTAGTTCCCTTGCGTACCAGCTCGCCTTCTTCGAAATAATATTGTATATTGCCCGAAGAGGCGGCGGTTACAACCTTTTCATCGCGAATGAAATAACAGGTCGCTCTGGCGGTGACCTGCAGGTTGCCGTACTCCACTATCGAAGTCTGGGCCAGCGCGCCCGTCACCATGGGATAGACATATATTATGACGGAGAGGACCAGGACTGCGATAATAAAAAGGGACAGCAGTATTTTCTTTGCTTTCACCTTTTTTCTCTTCTGCATGGGAATATTATAGCATAGATAGAGAAATTAAGAGTACGGAAAAACGTCACAAAGTGTCATAGATTTTTACAACCCTTTCAAGCACCGCTTTTTCCTCCTTGCTCAACGCTTTTTCTCTTTTCAGGTAGGCTTGAAAGAGATCCGGTCGCCGCTTACATGTTAGTAGCAAAGCCTGTTCGTATTTCCATAGGTGTATCAAATTGTGATTCCCGGAAACCAGAACTTCCGGAACCTGCATCCCTCTGAATTCTCTCGGCTTGGTGTAATGGGGGTATTCCAAAAGGCCGGAATAGATGGATTCTTCTTTATGGGATTCGCTGCTTCCGAGCACGCCGGGCAACAGTCTCCCCACCGCATCGATCAGCACCATGGCAGGGAGCTCTCCTCCCGTAAGAATATAATCTCCTACCGACACTTCTTCCATTTGCCAGTAATCTATTATCCTTTGGTCAACTCCTTCGTAGTGACCGCACAGCAATATGAGCCGGTCCTCTTTCGATAATTCTTCGACCAGCTCTCCGTCGAGCAGCTTCCCTTTCGGCGACATGTAGATCAGTCTGCCCCCTTCGACTCCCATGGCTTCCAGGGCCCGGAACACTGGCTCTGCGCTCATGACCATTCCCGCACCGCCTCCGTAAGGCGTATCATCTGTCCTGTTGTGCTTGTCCAGGGTGTAATCACGTATGTCCACAAGCCGGATGTCGATGATGTTATTGGCCACGGCTCTTCCTATAATGCTGTGCTCCGTTACGGGAGAAAACATTTGAGGGAACAAAGTGAGTATATCTATCCTCATAATTCTCGCAGCCCCTCAATCAACCGGACGATGATAACTTTTTTCTCCAGGTCCACTTCTTTGATGAACTCCTCCACTGCGGGAACGGGAAAGGGCTTTTCCCCGTCATCCGGTTCTATCATATAGATGTCATGCGCTTCGTAAAGCATTACTTCTTTAAGCCGGCCTACACGCTTGCCCTCTTCATCCAGCACATCAAGCCCTATCAGATACTTTACATAATAGGTATCCTCCGGAAGAGGAGGCGCATCTTTGCGAAATATGAAAAGTTCCTTGCCTTTGTACCCTTCCGCCCCTGTCCTGTCATCGATGCCGGAAAGCTTAAGAACGGCCATGTCCTTCATGTAACGGACCTTTTCAATGGGAAATCGCCGCTCGTCTATGAGCACATAGTCGATTTCCTCGAATTTCTCTTTGTAATCGGTATAGGGATAGACCCGCAGTTCTCCTTTCAGGCCAACCGCAGCGGTAACCTTTCCCAACCTCAATTTCTCCATGTCCTTTTCCATTTTTCATCCCATTCTGTGCAAAATTTAAGATAGTACGTATATTTTTTAGGGTTCTGTACATAATTTCGGATTGTACGTAGATTTATATGGATGTCATTATTTCCTGCATACGTACAATCTGAATTTTTGCACACCGCAGGGAGGATTATTATAGGAATTACGTACAATCGGATTTTTTGCACATTTGTTATCAAAGTATCTCACGAAAATGTAACACCAAATGCCAAATATGGTGCAATTGCCGATGAAAGTGTTACCTGGAACATTTTCATCGGCAATTCATAAAAAACTATTGAACAATCTCGACAGCAACTTTCTTGTTTGCTTTGGTGGCTGCCGCTTTAACCACCGTCCGTATGGATTTCGCAATACGGCCTTGTTTTCCGATTACTTTACCCATATCTGAAGGAGCTACTCGAAGCTCTATGACGCTGGCCGTTCTTCCCTCTACCTCACGGACCTCCACGGCTTCCGGGTGATCCACCAACGATTTTGCAATCGTCTCTACTAACTCTACCATTGTTTTTCACCACTTTCCTTACTCGGTGGCTTCTGTCGCAGCTTCCGCCTCCACTGCCTGAGCCTTTTCTTTAGCCGCCGTAGGCTTGGCAATCCCTACGCGATCGAAAAGCTTCTTGACTGTGTCGGTGGGTTGTGCCCCCTGTGACAGCCAGTACTGAGCTTTTTCCTCATCGATGTTAATCTCAGCGGGCTCTTTCAACGGATTATAGTACCCGAGTTCCTCGATAAATCTTCCGTCTCTCGGTGCACGGCTGTCTGCAACGATCAATCTGTAGAAAGGCTTTTTCTTGGCGCCCATTCTCTTTAATCTGATTTTTACTGCCATTTTCTTTCTTTTCCTCCATTTGTTTCGACAAGTTTGTTTTGACCATTATTACGCGGTCACACGTTTCATTTTATGTTAAAGATTAAAACCTCTAAACATCTTATTTTTCTTGCGTTTTGAAGCGGAGCTGAACTGCTTCATCATCTTCCTGGTTTCTTCGTAATTGCGGATCAACTGGTTTATCTTTGATACCGGCAAACCGCATCCGGCTGAAATCCGTTTGCGCCGGCTGGCGTTAAGGATGCTCGGATTTCTGCGCTCTTCTACGGTCATGGATTGAATGATTGCCTCCATATGAGCCATTTCTCGCTCGCTCTGCTCCATATCCACATCCTGCATGGCGCTGCTGTTCATCCCCGGCATCATGTTCAGCATCTTGGCAAGTCCGCCCATTTTTCTTATCTGGTTGAACTGCTCCAAATAGTCTTCCAGGGTGAATTCATTTTTCCGCATCTTCCTTTCCAGTTCAGCGGCTTTTTCCTCATCGAAGCTTTCCTGGGCCTTTTCAATGAGAGTAAGCACATCGCCCATCCCGAGAATCCGTGAAGCCATGCGGTCCGGATAAAAAGGCTCCAGCGCATCCATCTTCTCACCCATTCCCACAAACTTGATGGGTTTTCCCGTAACGGCTTTTGTAGAAAGGGCTGCGCCCCCTCTGCTGTCTCCGTCCAGCTTTGTCATGATAATCCCATCGATGCCCAGTCTCTCGTCGAACCCTTGGGCGGCGGTTACCGCATCCTGTCCCGTCATGGCGTCCACCACCAGCAAGATCTCATGTGGTTTTACGAGTTTCTTGATTCGGACCAGTTCTTCCATCAGTTCATCGTCGATATGCAGCCGGCCTGAGGTATCCAGTATCAACACGTTATAACCTTTGTATTCCGCTTCCCTGCACGCCTGTTCGGCGATAATCTCGGGCTGCTTACAATCCCTCATGGAGAAGACCGGAACATCAACGGATTTTCCCACGATCTCCAACTGGTCTATGGCAGCGGGACGATATACGTCACAGGCTGCCAGCATGGGCTTCTTGCCGTTTTTCTTGAGCCATAGGGCAAGTTTCCCGCAAGTAGTGGTTTTTCCCGTTCCCTGAAGGCCCACCATCATGATGACCGTAAAGCCCTTCGGTGAATATGTGAGTTTGCTGTTGGTACCGCCCATCAGCGACGTCAGTTCGTCGTTGACGATCTTTATTACCTGCTGAGCCGGGGTCAGGCTTGCCATAACCTCTTCGCCCAAGGCCTTTTCCTTCACCTTGGCCACGAAATCCTTCACGACCTTGAAGTTGACATCGGCTTCAAGGAGAGCGAGCTTGACTTCCCTCATGGCCTCGTCAATATCTTTTCCCGTGAGGATGCCTTTCCCCTTCAGTCTCTTGAATACACCTTGCAGTTTTTCAGATAATCCTTCAAAAGCCATTTACTCTTTCCTTTTCTGATACTGTTTTCGCACATCCGTCAAAAAACAGCCTGAATGTTATTGAACAAGCCTGTCCATTTCCTTTGCTATCTGTTCCAGCTTCAAAATCAGCTGTGCATCTTCTTTGCGCTTCTGAATAAGCTGATCGATGTCTCGCTTGAGTTTGTCTACTGTCTGCTTTTCCTGATTGAACTTGCGGATCAATCCCAGCCTCTTCTCAAAATCTCGCAACTTCTTCTCGCCGCGCTTTACGGTTTCATGAATCCCCTGCCTGGTAAGTCCATACTCCTCGGCAATTTCACCGAGACTCAGATTATCCTCGTAATACAGGCGGAAGATCTCCCTTTGCTTAGGCGGCAGAAGAGCTCCGTAAAAGTCATATAAAATACTGATTTCGGCAATAGCATCCAGCATAACTCTGTCACCTGCGGCTACTCTTTTTGTCCTTCCGCTGTATAAATCACGTCTTTCATTGCGCTCTTCACTGCATTAAGGACATTTACAACCATACCACAGGCTGTAGTACGTGTCAACTATTTTTGTTTACACCTCAAAAGATAAAGACATGCAATAAAAACAAGTGAAAGGGGGTGCGGACAAAAAGTT
>DGEG01000131.1 GCA_002385825.1 Firmicutes bacterium UBA3932
TTTGTCAGAAAATATTGCATTTTCTTTCTTCATATGCTATTCTAAAACTGATTGTAGAAAAAATATCAATTTCATAATAATTAGATTTCGTTTATAAAATCCCGACATATATTGATTTATGCCTACTGACACAAGCAATTTTAGGAGGTGATACCGGCAATACGGTTCCTTCGACATCCCAGGTTCGGCTTGACACAATTATCACAATTAAATTATTAATTATCACTATTAATTAAGGAGAATTAGAAAATGCAAAATGACTGCGGGTGCAATTGCAACAGAACAAGTGACAAAAGATACGCTGAATTGAAAGCGTACATCGATTCTGTCAAAGATTCACAAGGAATCTCTATGGGAGTGCTTCAGGAGGCGCAGCGCATTTTCGGCTACCTGCCCCTGGATGTACTGAAATTTATTTCCGAGAATATTGGCGTTCCCATCGCCGAGCTTTACGGAGTCGCAACATTCTACAGCCAATTTTCCATAACGCCGCAAGGCAAACACCATATCGGCGTTTGTCTCGGTACAGCCTGCTACGTGAGAGGGGCTCAAAAAGTTCTGGATAAGATCGTCGAGGAATTGAATATCGGCGTTGGAGAGACCACGCCTGATGGTTTGTTTACCATCGACGCCACCCGTTGCCTCGGTTGCTGCGGTTTGGCACCGGTTATGATGATAGACGATGACGTCTACGGCAAACTGGATAACGTGGATGTAATTCCTGCGATTCTTGATAAGTATAGAGGTGAGGTGGCGCAGAATGAATAGTATCAATCAATTGAACCAGCTGAAAGCTGACGCTGTGAAGAATTTTGAAGTTACCGACGGCTACCGCATAGTTGTCGGAATGGCCACTTGCGGAATTTCCGCCGGAGCCAAGCCGGTTTTGGAAAAGCTTAAGGAAGAAACAGCCGCCAAAGGCTTGGGCGATGTGCAAATCGTCCCCACAGGCTGTGTCGGCATGTGCATATATGAGCCCATTGTCGAGGTATACGAGCCCGGCAAAGAGAAGGTTACATATATTCATATGGATCCGGATCGGGTCACAAGAGTTGTTTCCGAACACTTGGTAAAAGGCAAACCGGTTGTTGAATTTACTCTCGGAGAAACGGAAGACGGCAAGCTCAAGAGTTTGGACGACGTACAGTTCTACAAAAAGCAAAAGCGTGTCGTTCTCAAAAACTGCGGGTTGATCAACCCGGAAAACATCGACGATTATATAGCAATTGACGGCTATCAGGCGCTGGCAAAAGTAGTCACTGCCATGAAGCCAAACGAAGTCATTGACCTGATCAAAGCCTCCGGACTCAGAGGCAGAGGCGGTGCAGGATTCCCCACAGGAACAAAGTGGAGCTTCGCCGCGGCTAATGAAGCGGATCAGAAGTATATCATCTGCAACGCCGACGAAGGAGACCCGGGTGCTTTCATGGACAGAAGCATTTTGGAGGGGGATCCTCACTCTGTATTGGAAGCCATGGCCATCGGCGGATATGCTATCGGCGCCACAAAGGGTTTCATATATGTAAGAGCTGAATATCCTGTGGCCGTTCGCAGATTGGAGATAGCCATCCAACAGGCAAAAGAAAAGGGCTTTCTCGGCAAGAACATTTTCGGCAGCGGTTTCGATTTTGACATCGAAATCAGACTGGGAGCAGGCGCTTTCGTATGCGGAGAGGAAACAGCATTGATAGCTTCTATCGAAGGCAAGCGCGGCATGTCGAGAAACAAGCCTCCTTTCCCCGCCAACAAAGGACTTTGGGGCAAACCCACTATCATCAATAACGTAGAAACCTTGGCCAACGTACCCAAGATCGTTCTCAATGGACCCGAATGGTTCAAATCTATGGGCACGGAAAAATCCCCGGGCACTAAGGTCTTCGCTCTTGGCGGAAAAATCAATAACACAGGTTTGGTAGAGGTTCCCATGGGAATCACTCTCCGCGAGGTCATTTATGACATCGGTGAGGGTTGTCCCAACGGAAAAGCCTTTAAGGCAGTTCAGACCGGCGGACCTTCCGGTGGATGCATAACAACGGCAGATCTGGACACACCCATCGATTTCGATACCTTGGTCGCCATCGGCTCCATGATGGGATCCGGCGGAATGATCGTAATCGACGAGGACAACTGCATGGTCGACATTGCCCGCTTCTTCCTGGATTTCACCGTTGACGAATCCTGCGGCAAGTGTACGCCCTGCCGTGAAGGAACAAAGAGAATGCTGGAAATCCTGGATAAGATTACACAGGGCAAGGGCACCATGGAGGACCTGATTAACCTGGAAGAACTGGCCGAAAACATCAAGAACACATCACTTTGCGCATTGGGTCAGACAGCCCCGAATCCTGTCCTCTCCACAATGAAACACTTCAGAGATGAGTATGAAGCACACGTAGTGGACAAGAGATGTCCTGCAAGCATTTGCAGAGCCTTGTTGAGCTATTTCATCACGGAAGACTGCACAGGCTGCACCCGGTGCGTGAGAGTATGTCCTACCAAGGCAATCACCGGTACAGTCAAACAAAGGCACACCATCGATCAAGAAAAATGTATCAAATGCGGTGCCTGCATGGATGCCTGCACGTTCAAGGCCATCATTAGAAAATAGGAGGACAGGTTAGCATGAGTAATGTTGAAAAAGTCAATGTAACTATAAACGGGATCGCCGTCAGCGTTCCCAAAGATTACACCGTATTATTGGCAGCAAAAGCCGCCGGTATTGATATCCCCACCCTTTGCTACTTGAAGGATATCAACGAAATCGCAGCTTGCAGGGTCTGCGTAGTGGAAGTAGATATTAACGGGGTTCCCATGAGAAACCTGCCTGCATCCTGCGTACTTCAGGTTCAGGAAGGAATGAATGTGAGAACCAATACGGAAAAGGTGAGAAAAGCGGTTCGCAAAAATGTGGAACTGATCCTGGCAAACCACAACCGTGAATGTCTTACCTGCCGTAGAAACGGCACCTGCGAGCTCCAGAAACTCTGTGAAGAACTGAGTATTGATGATGTGCCCTACGACGGTGCCAAGAGAACACCGGTTTTGGACGATTTGTCCCACTCCATCGTTCGCGATTCTTCCAAGTGCATTCTCTGCGGCAGATGCATAAGCGTATGTAAAAATGTACAGGGCATCGGTGTTCTGGACTTCACAAAGAGAGGCTTCAACACTGAAGTGGCCCCGGCCTATGACTTCAGCATGAGAGATGTAAACTGCGTGTACTGCGGTCAGTGCATCAATGCTTGCCCCGTTGCAGCATTGAGAGAAAAGACCAGCATTGAAAAGGTCTGGGAAGCTCTGGACGATCCCGAAAAATTTGTGGTCGTTCAGACGGCTCCTGCAGTGCGGGCTGCACTCGGTGAAGCCTTCGGCCTGCCGGTAGGAACACCCGTTACCGGAAAAATGGTAGCCGCTCTCAGAAGATTGGGATTTGATAAGGTCTTCGACACCAACTTCAGCGCGGACCTGACCATATTGGAGGAAGGAACCGAGCTCCTGACCCGGCTCAAGGAAGGAGGAACTCTCCCCTTGATTACTTCCTGCTCACCGGGCTGGATCCGGTTCTGCGAGATCAATTACCCAGACTTTCTGGATAATCTGTCTACATGCAAATCACCGCAGCAGATGTTCGGAGCATTGGTCAAATCCTACTATGCCAACAAAGCCGGCATCGATCCGAAGAAGATGGTTTGCGTATCTGTAATGCCTTGTACTGCAAAGAAGACTGAGGCGCAGAGACCTGAAATGGAAGTGGACGGCATCCGTGATGTGGATATCGTCTTAACTACCAGAGAGTTGGCAGATATGATCAAGCAGGCAAGGATCAACTTCCTGGCTCTTGAGGACGAGGATGACGACAGCATCCTGGGCAAATACACCGGAGCCGGCGTCATTTTCGGAACCACAGGCGGCGTTACGGAAGCGGCCCTTCGTACCATCGCTGACATCGTCACCGGTGAGGACCTGCAGGAGATCGAATATTACGATGTGAGAGGAATGGAAGGCATCAAGGAAGCCACCGTCACCCTGCCCATCGACGGCAAACCGACGGAGATCAAAGTTGCTGTGGCACACACAACTGCCAATGCGGCAAAAGTGCTCGATGCCATCCGCAGGGGAGAAAAGAACTACCACTTCATCGAAGTCATGGCATGCCCCGGCGGCTGCGTCCATGGCGGAGGTCAGCCTCACGTTTCAGCTAAGGCCAGATTAGAAGTGAATCCAAAGGCTGACAGAGCCAACGCGCTGTATTCTGAGGACGAAAGACAAGTTCTCAGAAAGGCCCACGAAAATCCTGAGGTTAAAGCTCTCTATGAAGAGTTCCTTAGTACGCCCAACAGCCATGTGGCTCACAAATATCTCCATACCCATTATCAAAAGAAAGAAGTCTATTGCCCGCAGGAATAGGCTTGAAATAGGAGGAATAGTAAGGGCCCCGTTGTTTAACGTGGCCCTTACTATTCAAAAAATCAAAAGGGACAGTCCCTTTTGATTTTTTGATTCACTATTAAAACGGGTAGATCTCGCAGACGGGTCCGGGGAGTGTTCCGCCAAAATCGCCTTCAAAGAATTTATGTTCCTCTATGTCATGGGTAATCAGCAGGACGGTTTTCCCATTTATATTCTTTTTCACGTATTCCATGACTTTTCCCTTCGTTTCTTTATCAAGGCCCTTGAAGGGTTCGTCCAGGCAGATGAAGTCGCTCTTTGCCATCATTGCCCTGACTATGGCCACCCTGCGCTTCTGCCCTCCGGACAATTGAGCCGTCGGCTTTTCTGCCAGGATGCCTTCAAGCCCAACATCTGCAAGATGCCTCCTGATTTCCTCCTCGTCAGGTTTTCCGTCAATGACCAGTTTTACGTTTTCTATGGCAGAAAGATGCTCGATGAGGCGGTCTTCCTGAAACACGGCTGCTATGCGCTTACCATGAAGCCCCTCGATAGTACCGCTGTCAGGCTTCATTAACCCGAGCAGCAACATGGCGAAGGTGGTTTTGCCGCAGCCGCTGGTCCCCATTATCGTAGTCAGGCTGCCTTCTTTCAACTCCATGCTCAGATTGTCTATAACCTTTTTATCATCGAAACGCTTCGTAAGGTTCTTTACAGTGATCATAACAACACCCCAACCACAACATTGCCGTAGCGCCGCCGTACTTTACCGGCCCGACCGGAATACGCCCCGCTATTTATTATCCGAATTATCCGAAACCGGTGCCGTAAACACCGCACGCCGCTCAATATATCCGAGCAGCCGGAAAAAGAAACGCTCAAACAGGGAACTGATCAATATGATGACGATGGTCCAGCTGAAGAGTTCTCCCGTGCTGAGAAATATTTTCGCCTGATAAAGCTTTTCGCCGATGCTGCCGTCGGGCAGTCCGATGACCTCAGCTGCGATGCCGCTCTTCCAGCATAGCCCCAATCCAAGCTTGCATCCTGCGGAAAAGTACGGCAACACTCCGGGAATGTAAATAGCATAGAGCTTTTTCCGCAAACCTATGCGAAACACTTTCGCCATCTCCAAAAGCTTTCTGTCCGTCTGCATAAACCCCTGTAGCACGTTGGTATAGAGGATCGGCAGGACCATCAAAAAGCTTATCACTACGGAAAGTGTGTTGCTTCCGGCCCAAATAAGCACCAAAATGATGAAGCTGGCCACCGGAATGCTCTTTACAACGCTGAAAAAAGGTGCCAGCAAAGCCCTGATAATGCCGTGCCCAGCGCTGATGACAGCCAAAAACACCCCGGTGACGATGGCGAGCAGAAATCCGCTGACTATGCGCACAAAGGAATGGGCCACCGTAGCCCAAAACGCGGCCTCCTGCACCTGACTGATCAGAATCTGGACCACCTTTACCGGCGATACCAATAGAAGATCATGTCCGATTGCCGAAGCAGCAAGCTGCCAGACGATCAGCCAGAATATCAGGGCAAGCACCCTTTGAGCATTTTTTTTACCTCGAGAAGTAGAAGTCATCTTCTGGCAGAGCTCCTCCTACCGACTGGGGATTGGCATCGAACAGTACTTGAAGGTAGCCGCCGACTTTTGCTTTCATCTCATCGCCTTCGATATAGGTGATATTGCAAGCAGGAATCGCTTTCTCCGCAATGGGTGCTTTGGCAACAATTCCGTACTTCTCTACCCATGCGGCCGCCTCTTTCACGTTGGCGTTTACGTATTCCGTAGATGCTTCATACTCATCCAGGAATTCGCTGAAAGCCATGGGATTTTCCTCCGCAAAGGCCTTTCTTACAAGGACCACACCCGTTACCATGCTGCTGTCCGGGCTCACTTTATCCCACTCTTCCGTAAAGCTCAATGCCACTCTAACTTTTTCGTTCTGCATCTGCACAGCGGTCACATAAGGCTGGGGAAGGACTGCAATGGTGTTTTCTGCATTCTGGAGCATTGCAGCGATTTCCGTCGATTCGCTCTTGTACTCGATCGTCACATCTTTCCCGGGCTCTATGCCGTTCTGTTGCAGAATGTAGTTAAACGTAAACTCCGGAGTCGTTCCCTTTCCGGTGCTGTAAACGGTTTTGCCTACCAGGTCCTGAATCGAATGAACCGTGTCACCGCTCTCTACTACATATAGCACGCCCAGAGTGTTGATAGCCGCTATCTGTACCGCGCCTTCAGTCTTATTATACAGCACGCTGGCTAAATTGCACGGAATAAGAGCGATATCAATTTCGTTGTTCACCAGCTTGGGAACCACCTCATCGGCAGTTCCGTATACCTCAAACTGGTAATCATGCTTCGTATTGCCCTCCTCCGCATCGTTCATCAGCTTAACCATCCCCATGGTGGTGGGGCCTTTTAGAGATGCGATGCGGAAAGTAACTGCCTCCGCCGCTTCCTGTTCCGGTTCCGCCTCCGGCTCTTCCGTTGCTGCTGTTCCGCAGCCAGCCAGCATGCCCAGGCAGAGCACAAATACCATCAAGAACGCAAACCATTTTTTCATATTAATCCCCCTCTTTCCGAATATCCGCCGATTAGTTTTATCTAAATATGATGTGTCAATGCAACACCTTTCTGTCAGTTTAAAAAAAATCCTTATGCAAGAGCATAAGGATCCTGTTGATCGACTGTTACAAGAAACCCCATATTTGTCTCTCGCCTTCTCACTCGGGACGGACCCTTGTGCACTCAGAACGAAGATCTTATCTTGTTAATATTATAACAAAATTCTTCATTCTTTGCAAGAGAATTCTTGTTAATTATTTGGTAATGTTGCCATACTATCCTATTCACGTGGCCATACTATTCTATTTGCGCTTCCATGCTGTCCCGTTTTGCACGTCATTTTTTAGCTTTCTTTGTCATTCTGCCTTTACTTTGTCCAACTGCGCTTATTAAATAGCATCTGCAATCCTGTCCCCTGCTTCCCGGGTTCCCGTCAACTTCATGCCTTCCGTCATGATATCCTGAGTCCGGTAGCCCGCCTTGAGAAACTCTTTTACCGCACCTTCCACCGCGTCAGCTTCCTCGGAAAGACCGAAGCTGTAGCGCAGCATCATAGCTGCAGACAGTATGGTGGCAATGGGGTTTGCCACGTCCTTTCCCCCCAGATCGGGAGCGCTTCCGTGGATGGGTTCATACATGCCGAAGGACCCTCCCCTCATACTGGCTGAGGGAAGCAGCCCGATGGAACCGACAACCATGCCGGCCTCATCGGAGAGGATGTCCCCAAACATATTGCTCGTTACAATTACATCAAACTGTTTGGGATCGCGAACCAATTGCATGGCGGCATTATCTACATACATGTGGGACAGCTCCACTTCAGGAAAATCTTCTGAAACCCGGTTGACAACCCTCCTCCAAAGCCGCGAACTCTCCAGCACGTTGGCTTTGTCCACGCTGGTGAGCTTTTTGTTTCTCTTCATTGCCATGTTGAAAGCAAGGCGAGCAATGCGCTCCACTTCCTTTTCCGTATAAAGCTCCACATCGTAAGCTCCGGTCCCGCACTCCGTTTCGCATTGCCCCTTCTCTCCAAAGTAAATTCCGCCGGTAAGCTCTCTTACAACCAGCAGGTCCACCCCGCCCTCTACAAGCTCCGGCTTTAAAGGGCAGGCATCGGAGAGCTCCGGGAAGAGCAGCGCCGGGCGCAGGTTGGCATAAAGTCCCAATTCCTGCCGCAACCCGAGAAGCGCCTTCTCCGGCCGCTTATCTCCCGGCAGATCATCCCATTTCGGTCCTCCCACTGCGCCCAAGAGCACGCTGTCGCAATCGCAACAGATTGAAAGGGTTTTCTCCGGCAGGCATTCTCCCGTCGCATCAATGGCGCAGCCTCCTGCAAGTACGTGATTAAATACAAAGCTGTGGCCGAACTTGCTGCCTACCTTGAGCAATACTTTTTTAGCTTCTTCTATGATTTCTGGTCCTATTCCGTCCCCAGAAATAACGGCTATTTTATACTCCATTTGTCTTGTTCTCCTCGTAGATCATCTTGTTTACCGCGTTGATATATGCGTGAATACTGGCTTCGATTACGTCGGTGGAAAGACCTCTTCCCGCATAGGTCTTGCCGTTGCTGCTGATTTTAACGAGAGCATCTCCCAGCGCATCCATTCCTTCCGTTACGGAATGAAGCTGGTAATCCTCAAGTCTCAGCTTCTTGCCAACTATTTTCCCGATGGCCTGGAATGCCGCATCGATGGGCCCGTCTCCTCTGGCTACCTTTTCTATGGTTTTTCCGTCCTTTGTCACCGCCACCACTGCTGTGGAAGTAATGCTGTTGCCGCTGTTGATGACAAAGCTCTTCATCTGATAGGCTTTCGGTACCTGCAAGGCTTCCTTGCTCAGCAAAGCCTCAATGTCACCGTCATAAATCTGCTTCTTTTTATCGGCAAGCTCTTTAAATCTGACAAATGCACGCTCTAACGCTTCCTCGGTGAGATCGAACCCCAGCTCTTTAGCCTTGTTCCGAAGCGCATGCTTGCCGGAATGCTTGCCCAGCACCATGTTGCTCGTCGTGAGGCCTATAGATTCGGGCGTCATGATCTCATAGGTGGATTTATGCTGCAAGACCCCGTGCTGGTGGATGCCCGCTTCGTGAGCAAAAGCGTTCTCTCCCACGATGGCTTTGTTGGGCTGCACTTTGACCCCAGTTATGCTGGACAAGAGCTTTGAGGCCCGCATAATCTCAGTGGTCACGATTCCCGTATCCGCTTTTAAGACGTCGTTTCGCGTCTTCAATGCCATGACCAATTCCTCCATGGCTGCGTTTCCGGCCCTTTCTCCGATTCCGTTAATGGTGGTCTCCACCTGCACTGCTCCCGCTTTAATGGCGGCCAGAGAGTTGGCCACGGCCAAACCCAGGTCGTTGTGGCAGTGAACGGAAATGTCCACATTGTCCAATGCCGGGCAAAGCTCTTGAAGTTTGATGAGAAAATCATAGAATTCATCAGGCACCGTGTAGCCTACAGTATCCGGAATGTTTATCGTCGTGGCTCCCGCCTTAATTACTTCCGTGAAGATCCTGGCCAGGAATTCCAAATCGCTTCTCGTGGCATCTTCGGCGGAAAACTCCACATCGCTGCAATATTTTTTCGCGTATTTGACCATCTCCGCCGCCTGCTCCACCACTTGGTCCGGTGTCATGTTCAGCTTGTATTTCATATGAATGGGAGATGTGGCTATGAAGGTGTGAATCCGGGGTTGTTCCGCCACGGATACCGCCTCCCAAGCCCGGTCAATATCTTCCTTTCCCGCCCTGGCCAGGCTGGCCACCACCGATTCCTTTACCGTTTCCGCCACGGCCCGCACCGACTTGAAATCACCAGGGGAGGAAATGGCAAAACCGGCTTCAATGATATCTACTTTCATCCTTTCAAGCTGTTTCGCCATCTGGATCTTTTCCTTTATGTTCATGCTGCAGCCGGGCGACTGCTCTCCGTCTCTGAGTGTAGTGTCGAAAATCTTGATATGCTTGCTCATTTTAAATCCTCCGTTTCTATTATTTCATGCTGTTGCTTGTTTTTCAGGTATAAAAAAATCCCTGGAGTCAAACTCCAGGGACGATAAAACTACCGCGGTACCACCCTGATTACCGGAAAAGTCCGGTCTCTCTGCAGGTTCCAACAAACCCTGGGCTATATAACGGTGCCCTTCCGTAACCCCTTAATTGCTTGTTAAAATTCCGCCTGGCTATGCCACATCTCTTTCGCACTCAGTCACGTATATCTGTATACGCTCCTGTCATGCTCAGTCGATGTGCTGTCTCTTATACACATCT
>DGEG01000058.1 GCA_002385825.1 Firmicutes bacterium UBA3932
GTCCAAGAAAATGTCCGCACCCCCTTTGTATGAAAAGAACACGTAAAAAGATTTAATTGCACAATTGCATCTGTTTCCGGAGAATGATAAGCTATAGACAAGCAGATCTTACCAACATTTAAAAAGGAGGATTAAAACATGAAAGGCAATCCCAAACTTATCGAAACTTTGAATTCACTGCTTACCGATGAGCTGACCGCTATCAACCAATACATAGTTCATGCCGAAATGTGTGAGGATTGGGGCTATACAAAGCTACACGAAAGCTTTGAAAAGCGCGCCATCGTGGAAATGAAACACGCCGAAAAACTCATCGGAAGAATACTTTTCCTGGAGGGAACTCCTATTGTTACCAAACTGAACAAGATTCACATCGGCGATAATGTTCCGAAGCAGCTTGAGAATGATCACAAGGCCGAGGAAGAAGCCATTGCAGCCTATAACGAGGCTATCATATTGGCGGGCGAAGTGAAGGATTATGCCACACGTACATTATTGCAGGAAATACTGCAGGACGAAGACAGCCACGTGGACGAGCTTGAAGAATATCTTGATCAAATCGACCAGATGGGTCTTCCCACATTCCTGTCGACGCAGTTTTAATCAATCGGATAATACAGCTACAGACTGCTTGAATGGACTGTTAAGTGAGGTGCAGACCTCCTGTGTGTGAATACGCGCAGGAGGTCTTTGACCGTTTATTTCCTCTCGGTCTGCGTGGTTTTTTTGTGCTGATATGATATAATAATTTCAGTAACAAAATATGCAATTCCATAAGCAACAGGAGAATTCGAAATGACCGAAGGCTTTTCATCAAAAGCGTTAGAAGCCAACCTGGCGAGAACGCGGGATGCGGAGATTCACATTCCCGAAGACCAGCAGTGGCTGATAGATCTTTCCAAATCAAAATGGGGTATCCACAAGCGCACCAAGGAATTCATCACTGAGTTGAACCATCAATACAGAAACGATTCTTATGTTATCGATTCTCTTCATAATATCTGTCTTACGGACCTGTGGTTCTACAACTCGGTGGACGAATCGGAGCGAGCGCTTTCTGTTCTGTTAGATATATTTGAGCTTCTTTTTGATTCCGAAATGGAGGAGGGCCCGAGAGAGCAGCTTATAAAAACTCTGATCAAATTCATGGATCGATTGGCAAATCTGGAGAACTTTCCGGAAACCATCATCCAGCGCTGCATCGATTTGATCCGGGCTACTATTACGGAGCATGAGCTGCTTTATATTCGAAATTCAGGCTACTTCAAAACCTATTTCAACAAAATAGCCCAGTTTCCTCAATTTTCGCAGACACTGACGGAACTCTCCGCGGACTTACTGCGGCGCTGCATCGATTACTGGGAATCCACCTCCAAGGCGGACGAATGGTTTCAATCCAAGAGGCATCTGTTTCATCATATGGATGCAGAAACTATAGGCAATATCGGGAAACCTTTCTTCGACAAGCTCCGCAAAGACCTGGCGGAGGCGGACAGCTGGGAAAAGATCAGCAACCTGATGTTCTACAACGACATATCGAACTATTTTCGCAGTTTTACCGAGACGTTTGATTCCTATTTGGAAACCATCTACTATCTCTACTATTTGCTGCATTTGCCCGGCATGTCCCATTTGAACGATCACCTGCTCTACGACATGAACCGGAACCTGCGTCACGTTTTCACTGAACTTGATGTAGATGATATCACGGGTTTCCTCGATACGATTATGGAGCAGTTTCAGGAACTCAATGCGGATCATGGCGGTACCGTGCTGGACTGTATCGTTACCTTGGGAAAGGAAGTCATCGATACGAAGGATCCGTCCATTATTACCTACTTCATAAACGGATTGATAAAGCTGGGATTCCATTATCCCGGCACCATCACTTTAAACAAAGATTGGCAGATTCAGGTCAACACAAACCATGTAAAGAATATCCGGGTATGGCTGGAGCTGATCGAGTACGCGCCTTCAGCCATGCGGGAGCTTCTCGCGGCCCTTATCGTCAACCTTAAGCTGGGCGGTATTTTCATATCCGATACGGATTTGTTCCAGCGGGATGTGACTAAGCTTCTCAATGCGGATATAGGGCCTGTGTATCGTGAAATGAAGCAGCTGGCCAGGATTTTTCCCGTGTATTTCAGGGACATCGGCGCGGAAGGAAAATTGAGAGAGGTTTCTACCGCCATAGACGAACTGTCCATGCGAAAGGACAGGCTCATCCATTTCCTCAGAAAGCAGACCCATACGGAGAGCAACAATACCCATATACTGCTCACGAGAAAGATCATCGAGTACTGGTATGACGGCGACAAAGAGCAGCTGAAGGGCCTGATTCCCCAGGATGTCTACGAATGGCTGGATCAGGGAAATGAGTGGTTTGTTCCCGTTCATCAGATCATGCAAGAGCTTTGCGACAGGATGAAAACCACCCCTGAAGAACTGCTCTCCGCAGATACGGAGGAGATCGAAAAAGCTCTTTCTCAAATTAACATCGGAACCGAACAACATAAAAAGCGGGTGCTTTATCTTTTCCAAGTCTACAACCTGCTTTTGGAAAAGTATTCTCTGGAGACCGATGATGTGATTTCCGTTGTCAGGAACAGCAGGCTATGTACCGATGAAGAACTGGCAAGACTTGAGCAAAACCTGGAAAATAACAGGCCAAGAGAAGCCGTACTTCAGATCTATGATTTAATGAATAAACTGAAGGAGATCATACTGGATCCCGAACCCAGCGAAGCACTGGAGAACATCTATTATAAACGTCACATTGCGGCGGGCATTCCTTCCATGTACGGCCAATATATCGAGCCCAAATTCGAGTCGCTGGGCATGATGTTCCGTCTTGAAAAGACGGCTTCCAAGCTCATGGTTGAACTGTTGAATTCGGTGAACCTGGAATATATAACGGCAAAGACGTTTCGACATATCTACGATGTGCTGGAACTATTCCGCGAGGGTCTTGCGCTTGACGGCATTTACAATCCGGGACTTAATTCCCACATCGATATGCTTAAATTCAGCTTGACTTCCCCAAGCTTTTCCCTGGATCAATACATAAATATTTTCCAGTTCATGGCCCAGGACATCAAGCAGATTATTAATGAATACTTCTTTGATGTTTATGAAAACTCGCTGAAACGAATCATACCCCAGCTTTATCCCGCTCCGAAGGAATGGTCTGATGTGGAGAAGCGACAGTTCTACTACATGGAATCGGAAAAGTTCCTGAGGGATAATCTGGCATCCGCGTTTTTAGTGCAGGATCTGGACAATTTCATCACCACCACATTGAGCAATCTCCGAGGCATGTTGGATACCTATCCGCACTCGTTTATTGAGAATATGATGACTTTTGATCCGGACCTTACCTTCAGCAGGCTGAACGAAACTTCCGAAGAGATGGATAATCCCGTCTTCCTGGGAGCTAAAGCGTTTTTCCTGAAAAAGCTTATTCGCTACGGTTTCCCCGTACCGCCGGGATTCGTGCTGACTACGGAGGTGTTCAGGCATAAGGACACGATTTTCAGACATCCCCACATCAGCAGTGAATTTGATAGGAAGATCGAAAATAATATAAAGGATATTGAAAGAGTATCGGGAAAGAAATACGGGGATCCCGACAATCCGCTGTTTTTCTCCGTGCGGTCCGGCTCGTCCATTTCCATGCCCGGAGCCATGAGGACATTTTTGAATGTAGGCATGAACGACGAGATTGCGGAGAGGCTGAGCCGTAAAAAGGGATGCGGATGGACGACCTGGGACTGCTACCGTCGATTCCTTCAAAGTTGGGGAATGGCATACGGCATCGAAAGAGACACATTTGACCGCATCATTTTGGGCCATAAAGAGCGGTGGGGCGTGGATCTTAAGATTCAGTTCACAAAGGAACAGATGAAGGAAATCGCATACGATTACAAGCGGCTTCTCATCGACCGAGGCATTCATATCGAGGAAGATCCCTTCCTTCAGTTGAAGCAGGCCATTATCAGCGTGCTGGATTCCTGGTCGTCAAAGAGCGCTATATATTACCGCAACCACATGCAAGTTGCAGATGAATGGGGCACCGCCGTGCTGGTTCAGCAGATGGCTCTGGGTAATCTGTCCACCAGCTCGGGAACCGGAGTGGTGTTCACCAACAGTCCGTTTAACGGGCATTCAGGGATAAACCTTTACGGCGACTTCGCGCTGTGCAGCCAGGGTGAAGACGTAGTGGCGGGATTGGTTAACACTCTTCCCATTACGGAGTACCAACGTAAGAAATATTATACTGATAGCAGTATTTCGCTGGAATCCGCGTTTCCAAGAATATATGAAGCTCTGCTTGATTACGCCACCCAGCTCATCGAGAAGTACGGGTTTGTTCACCAGGAGATAGAGTTTACCTTTGAGTCGGATGACCCGCAAGATCTGTATATCCTGCAGACGAGAAACCAGAACTTCAAAAAGCAGGAAGCAGGCACTTCCTTTGCTAAGGCCGGGCATGAGATGAAGCTTGTGGGGCGGGGGATAGGCGTCAGCAGCGGTGTTCTTTCCGGCGTCATAGCTTTCGATATGGATGATCTTAAAGAGCTTAAGAAAGCAGATCCGGACAACAAGGTGATCCTTGTGAGGCCGGATACGGTTCCCGATGACATTCCGTTAATTTTCAATTGCGACGGATTGATTACGGGAAAGGGCGGCACCACGTCCCATGCGGCGGTAGCGGCGGCGGGACTTGGGAAGATATGCATTGTTAACTGTAAGGGTCTTCACGTAAACGAAGAGAAAAAGATATGCGTCTTAAACGGCCACGTGTTCGGCCCGGGGGATGAGATCTCCATTGACGGTGATTTAGGAAATGTGTATGAAGGGCGTTACGAAATCCAAACTGAGATGTAATTGAACTTTTAATTATTTGCTGTAAAAAATATAAAGCCGTATAAAACTTTTGGAGCGCAGGGTTGCGCTCCGGCGAGTACAAGCAAGTGCCAACCGGGCAGGACGGGCCGTCTAAATCGTACGGCACGCAGCGCGTAGCCATCGAGCGGGAGAGCAACCCTGCGTTCCAAAAGGTATAATATACAATTCGACGCAGAACAAAGCGTTATAGGAGGGATAAAATGGACATGAATTTACCCAATAAGCGCATATTGGGGATCAACGGCGTAGGCCGTATCGGCAAATTAACCCTTTGGAATCATATCAACATGAAGCATTATGACGGCATCGTCATCAATGCCGGCAGAGAAATCGGAAAGAGAATCGACGATATCGTGCAATACCTTACCACGGATTCCACTTATGGAACACTGGATCGATTCCTTTACGGTTTTTCCGGAAAAAGCTGCGATGTAAAGGTTCTGGACCAGTCCGAATGCATCATTCAGATGGAAGGCATTCCGGTAAAGGTGTTGAAAAAAGCCAGGAATCCGAGAGATATAGATTGGGCAAAGAACGGTGTGCGCGTTGTCATAGATTGCACCGGGAAGTTTCTCGACCCCACTCTTCCTGCGGACCATCCCAAGGGGAGCCTGCGGGGCCACTTGGAAGCGGGCGCAGAGAAGGTCATAGCCAGCGCTCCTTTCAAACTTGCCAATTCCTCTCAAAAAATGCCGGAAGACAGCGTGATGCTGGTCTACGGTGTCAATCACTTCGTATACGATCCGATGAAGCATCACATCATTTCCGCGGCGAGCTGCACCACTACGGCACTGGCCCATATGATGAAACCGTTGCTTGATACGGAGGAGACATCGAGGATTATCACCGCGTCCATGACGACGGTTCATGCGGCGACAAACAACCAAAACATTTTGGATGCGCCTCCCAAGTCAGGCACAAAAGATTTGCGCAGAAATCGATCCGTCTTCAATAACATTATTCCCACCACTACGGGAGCAGCCATTGCTCTTGAAGAAATTTTGCCGGAAATCAAGAGAGTAGGTTTCATGGCGGACTCCATTCGGGTGCCCACAAGTACGGTTTCATTGATTTCCCTCAATCTGACTTTCCGCACCGAGCTTACGGATAACGGCGATCCCATAATCCACCGGGATTTCCTCAACGATCTCTATCGCAAGGCGGCTGCGGGAGCGCAGAAGGGGCTGCTTTTATACAGTGAAGATCAAAACGTTTCAACGGATATGATGGGCAAAGAAGCGGCAGTCATCATCGAAGGGCATGAAAACCATACCCGGACCGGTTTCCTGTCATTGGATGCGGAAACTCTCAGGAACTATGGCATCGATACTTCACAGGATTTGAATCTGCCCGTTACCCATGCAAAGATATTCGGCTGGTATGACAATGAGTACGGATGCTATGTCAACTGCCTGGGAAGACTGACAAAATATATTGATAAAAACCTGATATAAATATATAAAATATAAAGGGAGTGTGACAGGGAAAAGGAACACAAATCCTTTTCCCTGTCACATCTTGCCGCCTTGGCGTATCATTGCAAAATATGGACTCTTGAAGAGGGGGATTGATTTTGGTACGATTGGAAAAGAACAATTTTTGACCTACATTCTTTAACCGGCGAGGAAAAAACAATGCCCGAAACACATTATAATCGCAGGAGAACGAACAGGATAAAGGACGTGATTCTCAAGAATCTGAACCCGCTGTATTTGTTCTTTCCTGCTGCAATTTTTTATATGGAAATTATCGTAAAGATGGCTTGTTTTGATGAGACTTCAAAAGAGGCTCTCCTCTACACAGGTCTTTTTTCTGTTTCCGTCGGTCTGGGTTGTTCGTTGTTGGCCAGCCTGTGGAAACCTAAAACCAATGAGGTTGTGACAGTAGTTTTATTGACGTTGTTCACCCTGCTTTTTATCGCACAGATTGTGTACTTTCAAGTGTTCCAAACCTTTGGGACTCTTTATTCCCTCTTTGTCGGAACCGATGCTATTACGAAATTCTGGTCGGCGACTTTCGATGGGATTAAGAACAGTATGCTTTATATAGTGCTCCTGCTCCTGCCGATTTTAGTTTTCCTTTTGGCGGGAGACCGGATGACGCCGAAAGGGCGCCAATCCAGAGATGTTCTCTTCAGCTTGGGTTTCGGAACCGCATTCTGCTATCTGATCGCGTTTATTTTGATATACAACAACAGCTCCGGTATTATGCCGGTGCGCTATCTATACCGGGAAGCCTTTGTCCCGAACCTTTCCGTATCCAATTTCGGCGTTGTAACGACTCTGAGACTGGATGCCAAATACCTGCTTTTCGGTCAAAGAGAGGATGGAAGAGGGAACCCGTTGCCCGAGGAACAGGCGGAGCCGGAGCAACCGGAAGAACCGGAGGAGATCGAATACGGCTATAATGTACTGGAGATCGATTTCGATGCTCTCATTGACGGTGAGACCAACGCTGTGATACGGGATATGCATGAGTATTTCAAAAGGGTGCCGCCGACCAGGAAGAACGAGTACACGGGCATGTTTGAGGGCAAAAACCTGGTATGGTTTGTCGGAGAGGCATTTTCCAGCCTGGCATTGGATGAAACCGTTACGCCAACCCTTTGCCGCCTGGCAAAAGAGGGATTTGTTTTTAAGAACTTCTACAACCCGGTGTGGAGCGTGTCTACCAGCGACGGTGAGTATGTAACCCTGACGGGACTCCTGCCCAAATCCGGAGTTTGGAGCTTCAGGCGTTCCGGTGATAATTACATGCCTTATGGCTTCGGCAACATGCTTACTCCATTAGGCTATACATGCAAAGCTTACCATAATCACTATTACAGTTATTATGACCGGCACAAGTCCCATCCCAATCTGGGTTATGAATACAAGGGGTTGGGAAACGGGCTCAAGGTAACAGAGATCTGGCCGGAATCCGACCTGGAAATGCTTCAGGTTACCCTGCCGGAAGATCTGAAAAACATACCTTTTCACACATATTACATGACGGTAAGCGGGCATCTGAATTACAATTTCTACGGTAATTCCATGGCGTTGAGGCATAAATCCAAAGTGGAGCATCTTCCCTATTCGGAAGCGGCAAAGGCATACCTTGCGTGCAACGTAGAACTTGATCTGGCGGTTTCCTATCTCATTGAGCAGCTTACGGCTGCGGGCCAGTTGGAAAATACGGTCATAGTGCTTTCCGGCGATCATTATCCCTACGGGCTCACCGATGAAGAAATGAACGAGCTTGCCGGATATGAGCTGGAGAAAAAGTTTGAGAAATTCAAGAGCACTCTGATTATCTGGAGCGCTTCCATGGAGGAACCCGTTGAAGTGGATAAGGTCTGTTCCAGCGTGGATGTGATGCCGACCCTGGCCAATCTGATGGGGCTGGATTATGATTCCCGATTTCTTGTGGGGCAGGATATACTATCACCGTCTCCGGGGCTGGTGGAGTTTAACGATCGCAGTTGGATTTCCGATTTGGGAAGGTACGATGCGTCAGAGAATATGTTTACGCCCAATCCGGGGGTAAATGCGGGGGACGAATATGCGAGGAACACCCTCAGGCGCGTGAATAACGCATTCGAGTACTCCGCCAAAATACTTGAGTTCGACTATTACAGCAAAGTATTGAAATAACAGGCGATAAAAAGGAGCGATCAAAAGGGACTGTCCCTTTTGATCGCCTGAAATAAAAAGTTTGTTTATTGAATTTTCAGAAATGCAATGTTATAATTCTTTTACTACAGAAAATGCGTTTATAATACGTTCTATATTTTTCCCCATTATTTAGAGCACCTTATAAAGCAACATATTTTGATTCGTTGAAGCATTAAAATTTTAATACTCCAATCCAATCAACTCTTTTATGACTACCATTAAATCCTTTAAATGGAAAGAATGGCACAAAAGAGCAACGAGGCGGAGCGACAAAGGAGATTGAAGGAGACATCAATGGATATACTGGGAAAAAAGGAGTATAAATTTGCCGTATTAGGCGGAGGGCACGGAGGAACGGCCATGGCCGGGCATCTTTCCCTGTCCGGAATAGATGTGAGTCTATACAACCGCAGCGAAGACAGGATCAGGGCCATCAAGGAAGGCGGAGGGATCGAGATCCTGTCTAACGGTGAAAACCTGCCTCGCGGGTTTGCGGAATTGAAAATCGTAACTTCCGATATTAAAGAGGCAATTGAGGGAAGAGATGTTATAATGGTAGTGCTCCCCGCTACCGGACACGGCTTCATTGCTGAACAGCTGGCTCCGCACCTGGAGGACGGCCAGATCGTCGTGCTGAATCCGGGCAGAACCGGCGGGGCGCTGGAAGTGGTCAACGTTTTGCGGGAAAAGAATTGCAAGGCAGACGTAGTGATATGCGAAGCACAGACGCTGCTCTATGCCAGCCGGTCAATCAACCCGGCTCAGACTCAGATTTTCCGCATTAAAAACAGCGTTCCTGTAGCCGCCATTCCCGCTCACCGCACTCCCGATGTGGTGAAAGTGCTTCGCACAGCCTTACCCCAGTTTATACCGGGGGACAATGTGATGAAGACCAGCCTGGATAACATCGGTTCCATTTTCCACCCGGCGGTCACCGTGCTTAATGCAGCCAGGATCGAGAGCACCAACGGTGATTTCGAGTATTATACTGAAGGCATAACGGCGTCGGTTTCCTTGATATTGGAAAATATGGATAAGGAGCGCATTGCTGTTGCGGAGGCTTTGGGATTTAGGGCAATGACCGCAAGGGAATGGTTGTATATAGCCTATGATGCGGCGGGACGTACGCTCTTCGAAGCCATGCTCAACAACCGGGGATATGACGGCATTATGGCGCCGAAGACCATTTTGCACAGATACATAACGGAAGACGTGCCTATGAGCCTGGTCCCCATAGCATCCTTGGGAAGATTTTGCGATGTACCTACGCCCACCATCGATGCCATTATCCTTCTGGGTTCCATACTCCACCAGAAAGATTACTGGGCCTGCGGGCGAACGCTTGAGAGGATGGGGCTTACGGGCATGACGCTTAAAGAACTTCGCACCTTTATCATAGAAGGAATAAGGATCAGTTAAGTTAGCAACAACTAAGATAGCGGCAAGAGAAGGCCGCACTTTGAAAAGAAACAACGGAAGGAGAATCGCCATGAAAGGGAAAATAATTGCAGGAGCCATGGGAAATTGTGTACACGTGGCAGGCGTGGTGCGATTCCTGACGCTGGCTGAGGAATTGGGATATGAGACCCGGTTTCTCGGAGCGGCCGTTCCCGTAGACGAGTTTATACGCGAGATTAAAGAGTTTGATCCGGATATTATTGGGCTTAGTTTCCGGCTTACGCCGGAAGTGGCAGGAAAGCTCATCGAGGATTTTAAGGCAAAAATGGGAGAAGACGCCCTTAAGAAATACAGGTTTGTTTTCGGCGGAACGCCGCCGGTTTGTCGTGTCGCGGAGAAAGCGGGAATATTCGAACGCTGCTTTACCGGATTGGAAAACACTTCAGACATCATGGAGTTTTTGGGCTGCAGCTCAGGAAACTGCACGGTGAGAAGGTATAGCGACAATCTTCTTGAAAGGATTGAATCTTCTCAGCCGGCGCCTATTCTCCGCCATCACTTCGGATTGCCGGATCTTGAAAAAACCAGGCAAGGCATCCGGACCATTGCGGAGGCCGGTGTGTTGGATGTCATCTCCATAGCGCCGGATCAAAACGCTCAGGAATCTTTTTTCAGACCGGAAGAGATGGACCTGATGCAGAGCGGCGCGGGAGGTGTTCCCATACGCAGTAAAGAGGATCTGATTGGTTTCAAGGAGGCGAGCCGGGAAGGCAACTATCCCATGTTGCGCATCTACAGCGGCACCAGGGATCTGGTAGCCTGGGCGGAGATGTCGCGGGAGACCATAAACAACGCCTGGGGAGCGGTGCCCCTCTGCTGGTACAGCGTGCTTGACGGCCGATCAAAACGGACGCCGGTGGAAGCCATCCGGGAAAACCAGGAAGCCATGCGCTGGTACGGTAAAAATGACATACCGCTGGAGGTTAATGAGGCCCATCACTGGAGCCTCAGGGATGCCCACGATGCTATTGCCGTGGTCATGGCATACCTTGCGGCTTACAATGCGAAAGCCATGGGAGTCAAGCATTACGTAGCTCAATATATGTTCAATTCGCCGCCTATGATTACACCGGCTATGGACTTGGCCAAGATGCTGGCGAAGATCATGCTGATTGAATCCCTTCACGATAAAGATTTCACTTCATACAGGCAGGCGCGGGCAGGCCTCCTGCACCTGTCTCCGAGAGAAAACGTGGCTAAGGGCCAGCTTGCGGCTTCTACAGTGCACGCGCTCCAGATCAAGCCCCATATTATACACGTGGTGGGGTATTGCGAAGGCGACCATGCTGCTGAGGCGCCGGACGTGATCGAAAGCTGTGAGATCGTCCAGGGGGTTATCAGGAATTGCTTTACGGGCAACGCGGATTCCCTGGCGGATCCTGCGGTTATCGCACGCAGAGACCAATTGTTGGAGGAAGCTTCCGAAATTTTAGATGCTATTACACAGCTGGGCAAGAGGATGGAGAAAGACGGGAAGAAGGATCCGGTGAAGGACGGTAATGTTGAAACGGATCCGCTCACTGACCCGGATGTACTGGCGGAGGCTATTCGCATAGGAATTCTCGATGCCCCTCATTTAAAAGGAAATCCCTATGCCGCCGGGCGGTTGGAGACCCGCTGCATCGATGGCGGAATCCATGCATGGAGCAGGGAAGACGAGCATAGAATATCAGAAAAGGAGAGGTTGGCAAACATCTTAAGTTCATTATGATTTTAGTATATACGGGGTCGGAGGACAGGGGGCTTAATAACCCCCTGTCCGTTTTTTTTGGAGGATCTTCTGCTTCATGACTCTGTTTACTAAGGAAATCACATATATTAAGGAGGTACCTTTATGGGAGGAATTGCTCACATCTACACGTTAAAACCGTCGAAAGGACCAAAAGGACCGAATGAATTGAGTGGTTTCAGCGGGCCAAAGCGCCAGTTGAATCGAAGCTTGTCGGGAGTTAGCAGGCGACACGGCAAACAAAGAAACAGAGATCTGAGCAGGATGATAGAAAACATCAGGCATAGAAGGCCGACAAAACCCATTTCAAATGAAAACGGTTCCTTGCAGATTCTGTTCACCGGATGGATTCATGACGCGCCGAAGATTCGAAAAATGCTTAGGCGAAAGCATCGTTTCTCATCGAACCAGGATGGAGAGGTAGTGCTCCATTTATTCGAGGAACTGGGTGAAGAATGTGTACATAAATTAGAAGGCGCTTATGCATTTGCGGTTTACAGTACAAATCATGAGATCGGAAGGGAGTCAAACCTGGGTGAACCGGGAGAAGATGCCGGCTTGAGCGTCAATTCTGAGGAGAAAGGTGAAATTTTCATCGCCCGCGATCCCTTGGGCGTGAAACCTTTATATATCAGTGAAAATGAGGAAATAGTTTGCATTGCTTCAGAGTTTAAAGCGCTGTCAGACATTACTCCGGATTTTATGGAGTTTCCTATCGGAAGTTATTATTACGCAAGCAAACGCGCAGACCGGGGGGAAAAATTTGTTCGATATCACAGTTTTTCCGAACCTGTAAATCCGGCAGAAAATGAAGAACCGGATAAGCTGCTTGTCAATGTGGAAACTATCGAAGATCTCAAAGAGGCCAAATCGGGATTGCAGGAGCTGTTAGAGGATGCGGTAAACAAGAGAATCGAGCGCGGCCACCCCCTCGGCGTCTATCTGAGCGGCGGGCTGGACAGCAGCATCATAGCGGCGCTGACTGCGCAGGAGTGGGACGGGGTGGATTCCTTTGCCGTAGGCATGGAGGGGAGCGAAGATCTGCTTCATGCACGTATGTGTGCCAAATATCTCGGGACGAAGCACCATGAATACGTTTACACTTTGGAAGAAATGTTGGAAGTGCTGCCTACGGTCATCTATCACCTTGAATCCTATGATGTCGCGCTGGTGCGGAGTTCCATCCCGAACTATTTTCTGGCCAGGATGGCATCGGAGCCCGGCAAGGTGGTGCTTTCCGGGGAAGGAGCCGACGAGCTGTTCTGCGGTTACCCCTATATGAAAAACCTGTCGGAAGAGGAGAGAGAGTCGGAAGCATACTATTTGCTGGAAACGTTGCACAGCACCGGACTGCAAAGAGGAGATAGGATGGCGGCTGCTTTCGGGATGGAGGCCAGGGTTCCTTTCCTGGATCTGAATCTGGTGGATTTTGCCCTGAGGATTCCCGATTCAATGAAATACGGACCTTCGGGCCAGGAGAAGTGGATTCTGAGAAAGGCTTTCAGCCATTTGCTGCCCCGGGAGATCGTTTCGAGGAAGAAGAAGAAATTCAGCATAGGGGCAGGGTCCTTCGACTTGATGGCTCAGGTGGCCGAGGAGAAGATCAGCGATGAAGAGTTTGAAAAGAATCGTGTAACTGAGGCTGGCCATAAGCTCAGGAGTAAGGAGGAGTTTTTATATTATAAAATATTTCACGAGTTTTTCCCTCAACGGGCAGCGGAAGAAGCGGTGGAATTTAGCAGGAGTTTGTAATATATAAAGCGTTTATACGGAGCCGGATTCATATAGCAGAATCCTATACTGTTTGAATTCATGTTATTGATTTGCTACTATTGCCGTAGAGGAGACAGCATAAAATGAGACGAGTATACTTGGATAACGGTAGTACATCTTTCCCGAAAGCTCCGGGTGTTGGCCAGGCTATGTTTGAGTATATTGAGAACGCGGGCTTCAATGTGAGTCGAGGCGGCTATCGCTCTTCTTATGATCTGGCGGAAAGGATATTGGATACCCGGGAAAAGCTGCGGGATTTTTTTGGGTTTGACAGGGAGAGCAATGTGATATTTACGCCCAACGTAACCTTCAGCCTGAATTACGTCATCCACGGGTTGCTTAATGCAGGCGATGGGTTGGTCATCTCCTCTATGGAGCACAATGCGGTGGCAAGGCCTGTTGAAACGGCAAAGCGAAAGGGTGTGCATTTAAGGATTGCCCAATGTGATGAGAAGGGTCGCCTTGATCTTGATCAATTTGAGGAGCAGATCAGGTATGATGATACGAAAGCTGTGGTCATGCTTCATGGGTCCAATGTCTGCGGTTCCCTGATGCCCGTTGCGGAGGTTGGAAAGATTTGCAAGGACCGGGACATTTTTTTTATTGTAGATGCGGCGCAGACGGCGGGGGTTTTCCCCATTCATATGAAAGAGATGAATATAAACGGGCTTGCCTTTACGGGGCATAAGGGGTTGCTTGGGCCCCAGGGAATCGGCGGTTTGCTGCTGGATGAAAGTCTGGCCGAAGAGATTTCTCCGATAATAGACGGCGGCACCGGAAGCCGTTCCGATTCCGTGGTTATGCCTGAATTCCTTCCGGACAAGTTGGAGCCGGGAACCTTGAATTTGCCCGGAATCATAGGTTTGTCCGCCGCGTTGGATTACGTTGCGGAGAAGGGCGTTGATGCCATAAGGGCTGAAGAGTTGAAGCTGGCCAGATTGTTTATGTCAGCATTGGAGGGCAGGGACGATGTGCGGGTGGTAGGTCCTCCTGCAGAAGAGGAAAGGTGCCCCATTGTCTCCTTGGATTTCCTGAACATGGACAATGCGGAAGTGGCCTTTCGCCTTGATGAGGAGTTTGGGATCATGACCCGATGCGGTTTGCACTGTGCTCCCTTGGCCCATCGGACTCTGAAAACCTTTCCCCAGGGCACCGTGCGGTTTGCCTTCGGACACAAGAATACTGTGGAAGAAGTGGAATATGCCATCGATGCAATAGAACGGATATTGCGCGATTGAGCGTTCAAAGCTATTATTAATTTTAAAGGGACTCTATGAGCAAAATCATAGAGTCCCAAGCAGGCGCGGAATTCTTTTTTTATTTTTGCCTTTTGAAAATCAATATCATGATTGAACCGAAAGCGCCGATACATTGAAAATTTACGAGTTCCCAACCGTCCTTTGCGTATTTTTCAAGAACGGCATCGCATTTTTCTTTTAATGAATTTTTAGTGTCAAAGATTGAACTGAAGGTTTCGGTTTTATATTCCCACATGGCTTATCTCCTATCTTGGTTTATTTATTCGATTGGGCTTCATGCTTTTTCCATTCCGTTGGTCCTTCGAATTGAGGCAAGTACTTTTGCCAGTAATCTGCTGTCTGTTAATCAAAAATTATAATATTGTCACCGTGAGAAATTATTTGATATCTATCAAGGGAGCGCCTTTGGCGCTACCCGTCTCATTTCATGTGATGTGGATTGTACGGTTCTATGGTTCGCCGGTTATTCAATATGGATGATGTAGTTTTCCGGCGGGACTATCCGGCCGACGATGGCAGCTGCGGGGATCTCGCATTGCAGATCAGCAAGCAGTTTGGCCGCATGTTCTTCGGGAACGGCGATAAGCAGACCGCCGGAGGTCTGGGGATCGAACATGATATCAAGCAGGTCCAGGGGAACGCCGGGTTCGATCTTAAGCTTGCCTTCCAGAAATGCCCGGTTGGAGTAGGCGCCGGCAGGGATGATTCCCATCCTGGCCATGTCCCTGGCTTCGGGGAGCAGGGGCATGGCGGCGGCGTCAAGCTGGATGGTGACGCCGCTGCCGGCGCCCATCTCATAAGCATGTCCCAATAGTCCGAAGCCCGTCACATCGGTGCAGCTGTTAACCGGATAACGCTTCATGATTTCGCAAGCCTTCTTATTCAGCATTGCCATAGAAACTTCTACTGCTTTTTCCGTTTCCTTGGAAACGAGTTTCGCTTTTGCGGCGGTATTTAGGATGCCTGTTCCCAACGGTTTTGTCAGGATCAGCAGGTCTCCCGCCTTTGCGTTGCTGTTGGTCAAAATTTCTCCAGGCTTCGCGAAACCGGTAACGCATAGTCCGTATTTCGGTTCGTGATCTTTGAGGCTGTGACCGCCGGCAACGACAGCTCCGGCTTCCATGACCTTTTCATAGCCTCCACGCAAAATTTCTTTCACAATTTCCGGAGACATGTCCTCCGGATAACAGAGAATATTCATTGCAAGCTTGGGATTTCCGCCCATAGCATAGACATCGCTTAACGCATTGGCAGCCGCAATTTGCCCGAAACGATAGGGATCGTCCACCATGGGAGGAAACAGGTCGACGGTCTGGATAAGAACTGTTTCGTCGTCGATCCGGTACACTGCCGCATCATCGCTGCTTTCAAAGCCCACTATCAGGTTTGGATCGTAGTCAAATTTGGGTAATTGACACAAAACTTGTGCCAGGGCATCGGGCCCGATCTTTGCCGCTCAACCGGCATTCTGAGTCAACTGGGTCAACTTAATTTCTTTTTCACCCATGGCGCCGCCCTCCTTTCCGAGCAAATATTTTGATGTCAGCAACAGTTTACTTTACGCCTCTATCCCTGTCAGTATATCTCTTTTTTACCAAAGGCACAAGAAAGTTGTATTTGGTGTCAGACACTTTTACAACATACCTACAAACAATTTACAGTTTGATTTTAATTGCCGTCTACATTCGAAATTGCAAATAGACAAGATTTGATTCTCCGCCATGCTAGTTGTCTACTTTGGAGGTTGAAAATAGACAAGATTTAACTTTTAACTCTGATTGTTGTTTACATTCGAAGTTGCGGGTAGACAAGATTTGATTTCCGGCCATAATAGTTGTCTATTTTGGAGGTTGAAAATAGACAAGACCCGCCTTTAATTCTTGTTATTGTCTACATTAACAATTGAAAGTAGACAAGGTCCGGTTGTTGATTTTAATAATTGTCTAAAATAGAGATGGGAGAAACCAGTATGCAATTCCCTGATGGATAGCTGTTAACATTGGAGGCGTTTCCAAATGCAACTATCAATCGGCGGCGGGCGGATTACTGCATTATTGAAAAGTAAAACAATGGATGTTATACTAAAAACATTCTAGTGCGTGAGATAGGGGAATAGATGGGTGCTGGTGTGCCCTCTGGTCTTCAAAACCAGTACGAGGGGTTAAGAGCCTCTTGGGTGGGTTCGATTCCCACATATTCCCGCCATTTTTATCTTAGCAGGGGGAAAACAAATGGATAAGCAGGAACTGTTGAAGCGGATTCCTAAAGTGGATGAGGTGTTGAAAGATCAACGCCTGTTTGTGTTTTTTGAGGACACTCCGAGAGAACTGGTCGTGGAATCCGTTAGGGAAGCGGTAGATGAGCTGAGAAAGAATATCCTCGACTGGGAGGGGGGAGATCCGCCGGCCATAAACATGGACGACCTGATCGGCGATGCGGTGAAGAAGGTTCGAGGGAAGAAACAAAAGAGCCTGCGCCGCGTCATCAACGGAACCGGAACGATCCTCCATACAAACCTGGGAAGGGCGAGGATGTCGGAGGAAGCCGGACGAAATGTGCTGGAAGTGGCGATGAACTATTCCGCATTGGAATATGATTTGAAGCGGGGAGCAAGAGGTTCCCGTCACGACCATATAGAAAAACTTATCGCAAAAATCGTAGGCACCGAAGGAGCAATGGTGGTGAACAACAATGCTTCTGCGGTGCTTTTGTGTCTCTCAGCCCTTGCAAAGGGAAAAGAAGTCATAGTATCCCGGGGTGAGCTGGTTGAGATCGGAGGTTCCTTCCGCATACCCGAAATCATGGAATTGGGCGGAGCGTACCTTAGAGAGGTAGGCACTACGAATAAAACCAAGCTGGATGACTATCGTAATGCCATTGATAAGGAGAAAACAGGGGCGCTTTTGAAAGTTCACACCAGCAATTATAAAATCATGGGATTTACTGCGGAAGTGAGCCTGTCCGAACTGTTGGCTCTCGGACAAGAATGGGGCATCCCTGTAGTGTACGATCTTGGGAGCGGCCTCATGGCAGATCTACAGCAATACGGCATCGATGAGCCCACGGTGCCGGAGAGCGTCCGAAACGGGGCGGATGTGGTAACTTTCAGCGGCGACAAGCTTTTAGGAGGGCCCCAGGCGGGAATCATAATCGGCAAGAAAAAATACATCGATTGCATGAAAAAACATCCGCTGGCCAGGGCGGTGCGGGTAGACAAGATGACTTTGGCAGCGCTGGAGGCCACTTTCCGCGAATATTTCGACATGGAAAAGGCGAAGGAAAGAGTTCCTGTGTTATCCATGATTACCGTTTCCATGGATGAGATGAGGACGAAAGCCATTCTGTTGGCGGAGCAGGTCCGCAGGGCAACAGAGGCTTTTGAAATAGAAGTAATTAAGTCAGAAGGACAAATCGGCGGCGGTTCAACACCCAATCAGTTCCTGGCCGGTTATGCGGTTTCCGTCGTAGGGAAGAAGGTTTCGGCAGATCGCATCGAACGGGATCTGAGAGCTTATGAAGTTCCCGTAATCGTGCGCATCAATCAGGATCGGGTGTTGATCGATATGAGGACAGTGACAAGAGACGAGATCGATACGGTTGCCAGAGCGCTCATCGCTTGTGGCGAGAAGTACGATAGGGGGTGAGAGCGAAGAATGCGTAATGTGATTGTAGGAACCGCGGGACATGTGGACCATGGAAAGACTTGTTTGATAAGAGCTCTCACAGGAACGGATACGGATCGGCTGAAGGAGGAAAAGAAGCGGGGCATCACCATCGATTTAGGTTTTGCGGAAATGCCCAATCCCTCCGGTCAGCAGATCGGCATAATCGATGTGCCGGGCCACGAGCGCTTTGTGAGGAACATGCTGGCCGGTATCGGCGGCATCGATCTGGTGCTGTTGGTGGTGGCTGCCGATGAAGGAGTGATGCCGCAAACCATCGAGCACTTTGAAATTCTTAAAATGCTCGATATTAAAAAAGGCATCGTAGTCATTACCAAGATGGACCTGGTGGACGAAGACTGGCTTGAACTTGTGAAAGATGATGTGGCGGCTACGGTGAAAGGCACTTTTCTGGAAGGTGCTCCTGTTGTAGCCGTATCTTCCCACACGGGAGAAAATATTGACCAGCTCCGTGCCTTGATTTTAGAAAAAGTAAAAGACGTAGCAAATCGCAGGGAAGACCCTTCTCTGCTTCGAATTCCTATAGATCGTGTATTTACAATGGAAGGTTTCGGTACAGTAATCACTGGCACCCTGGTCGAGGGTTCTGTTCGCGTAGGCGATGAAGTGCAGATTTACCCGGGAGAGCGCATTGCAAAGGTTCGCAACCTTCAAGTTCACGGAAAAGCAGTTGACGCCGCCTTTGCAGGCCAGCGCACCGCCGTGAATCTGGTCAATGTGAAAAAGGACGAGATCAAGAGAGGGGATGTGCTTGCGGCAAAGGGATCTTTGGAGCAGACAAGGATGCTCGACGTAAAGATCCGCATGTTCGATGACGCGCCGAGAACCCTGGTCAACGGCAGCAGGCTCCACTTGTATTACGGTTCCGCCGAAGCCTTATGCAAAGCGGTCCTTCTGGATGCGGATGCTTTGGAAAGCGGCGCTTCCGGATATGCACAGCTGCGCATGGAGGAGGAAGTGGCCGTCCGAAAAGGAGACCGATTTATCATACGTTTCTATTCACCTGTGGAAACCATAGGCGGCGGCGTCATATTGGATGCCAATCCGGTTAAACACAAACGCTTTAGAAAAGAAGTGATTGACGCATTGAAAATATTGGAAGGCGGAGACGAAGAAGCGGTCTTGGAACAGATTCTTCGGGAGACCAGCAAACTGTTGCCGTCGAAAAAGGACCTGACCGTCCGGTTGGGCAGGACCACGGAGGAGGTCTCATCGGGGCTCATGAAGTTGGTATCTGAAGGAAAAGCTGTAAGTCTGTCGGAAGATACTTACGTTCATGTAGAGTATACGGAAAAGGTCCGGAAAGCCACGGAAGACATCCTTGCCGAATATTACGGGAAAAACCCCATTTCGCCGGGCATGCAAAAGGGAGAATTCCGTAAAAAGCTGGCGGACAAATTGCACATTGCGGATATTAAAAATATAGATCTTCTGCTGAGCCATCTGGTTAAAAAAGAGCAACTCAGAGATTTGGGCAATTCGGTGGCTCTTCCCGGCCATCGAGTGGAGTATACGCCGGAGCTTTTGGCTTTAATTTCTCGCCTTGAAAAGAGGTATTTGGATGCGGGCTTCGAAATTCCTGAACTGGAGGATTGCATCCAGGACGAAAAGGACAAAGAGTTGGCAAAGCAAATGGTGGAAGCCATGAGCGAAAGCGGTACGCTGAAGAAGCTTACTTACCAGTATTATATGCACAGCAGCCATTGGGAGGAGGCCATGAAGCGATTCCGGAATCATATGGAGCAGCACGGGAAAATCACACTTGCAGAGTACCGGGATCTTTTGAATACATCGAGAAAATATGCGGTATTAATATTAGAATATCTGGATCAGCAGAAAATTACCAAAATGGTGGATGACGCCAGGATATTGCTTTAATGGTCGTTGGTCAGATTGTTTGTGCAAAATTTCAATTAATGCATTATATCATTTCATATATTTGCCAAAAATCCTGCACTAGTTGAAAAATTGCACAGTTTAACATCCCTTCAGAAAGGAAACGAAAAAAATGGATTTCAAACAGATCGAAGCTTTTGTAAATGTAGTAAAGTATAAGAGCTTTTCCAAGGCGGCAGACGCATCTTTTCTCACTCAGCCCACCATCAGCACCCATGTGGCTACGCTGGAAAAGGAGCTGGGAACGAAGCTGATTGACCGCCGGGGAAAAGAGGCTTTGCCCACAAGGCAGGGGCAGATTCTCTATAAATACGCAATTAATCTGTTAAACACAAGGGAAAAAGCGGTTTTTGCTTTGGAAAGCCATGCCAATGAAATCGGAGGAGTGTTAGAGCTGCAGGCGTCTTCTATCCCCGGTGAATACATAGTCCCCGAGCTGATGGCGAAGTTCAAAGAGAAATATCCCCTGGTAAAATTCTATCTCGAGCAGTCGGACAGCAGCAAAGTGGAAGACAACCTGCTAGCCCAGAAGGGAGAAATCGGTTTTTTGGGATACCTGGGGACGGCAAACCTCCATTATGAAAAAATACTGACGGACCCTGCGGTGCTGATCACGCCCAACAATGAGAAGTTCCGAGCCTTTGAAGGAAAAGAAATTCCGGTGGAAGCCTTTATCAACGAGCCTTTTGTATGGAGAGAGCATGGTTCCGCCACTCGAAAGGAATTTGAAACAGCCATCAGCGAAATCGGATACGATCCGAAGGAATTGAACGTGGTGGCCAGGGTCAACGGCATCGAGTCCATTAAGCAGGCCGTGGCCAATGGGCTGGGAGTATCGGTAATCTCAAAGATTGCCATTGACTGCGATGCGGGCAGCAAGCGGTTTCTATGGGTCCCCATATCCGGAATGAAACTGAATAGGGAATTCTACCTGGTATGGAATAAAAATGTGACACTTTCCCCGACGGCTGAAGCTTTTAAGAACTTTGTGTTGAGCATGATATGAAGACATATTATGTATTGTTTCCGAATCATATGAACGCAATCAGACTGAAGGAGATCCTGACCCGCAGAAATTACAGGGTTACCATTGTTCCCACCCCGAGGGAGCTGAGCGCCTCCTGCGGGATTTCCCTGTTGATTTGCGAAGAAGATATAGATGATATCAAGGCGATTATAGAAAAGAAAAGAGTTGAAACTCTGGGCATCGCTTCAATTGAAAAAGCAACCTGTCCCATGAAGGATTGATTAGTGACCGCCGGTCCGACAGCGATACGGCGAACAATTTCAACGGGCAATATCAATGAAAAAACGGGCAGGCCTGCGTGGTTGAGATTCAACGGCGCAGACCTGCCCGTTTTTTTTTATGAAACTTCCATTTTAGGCAAAGTTGTAAAAAGTGTCAGACACCGAATACAACTTCCGGTTTATTGATAATGGCTATATAGAGTTAGAAATATATGGAAACTAACAATTTAACACCCTTTAATAGCTTTGATAGAATTTAACTGAACTAGTAGCTTTAATTTTCATCATATTGAAAAGGAGTTAAATTCAATGAAAGCAAAAACCCTTGTGATCATTGCCGGTGTGGTGGTAGGCGTGTTCGCACTCCTTCTCACCGCTTTTGGGAATCCGGCAAACATGGGCTTCTGTATCGCCTGCTTTATCAGGGATACGGCAGGAGGCCTGAAACTGCACAGCGCAGGAGTAGTTCAGTACGTGAGACCTGAAATCATAGGTCTGGTCCTCGGCGCCTTTATCGTATCCTTGGTAAGCAAGGAGTTTTCGCCCAGGGCAGGCTCGGCGCCCGGCTCACGATTTGTTCTCGGCTTTTTCATGATGATCGGCGCCCTCGTGTTCCTCGGATGTCCTTTGAGGATGATGCTTCGCATCGCGGGAGGAGATTTGAATGCCATTGTGGGGCTGGTAGGATTTGTAGCGGGTATCTTGATAGGTATCGCTTTCCTGAACAAGGGATTTTCCCTGAAGCGTGCTTATAAAATCAGCAAGGCGGACGGCTACATATTTCCGGCTATTCAGGTTGTATTGCTGGTGCTTCTTTTAGGATTACCGGCGCTGTTGGCATTCAGTGCGGAAGGCCCGGGATCCATGCATGCGCCGATAGCGTTAGCACTTATTGCCGGCCTTGTCGTAGGTGGCGTTGCTCAAAAATCCCGCTTGTGCACAGCGGGAGGCATCAGGGACGCCATACTATTAAAGGACTTCACTCTGCTGACCGGTTTCATTGTCATTATCGCAGTTGTACTCATCGGAAACATCGCTCTCAACAACTTCAACCTTGGCTTTGAAGGACAGCCCATAGCACACAACGATGGGCTCTGGAACTTCCTTGGAATGGCATTGGTAGGTTGGGCCGCTGTTCTTCTCGGCGGGTGTCCCCTGCGGCAGCTCATCCTGTCGGGGGAAGGAAACGTGGACTCGGCGATTACTGCTGTGGGCATGCTCATCGGCGCAGCCTTTGCTCATAACTTCGGACTTGCGTCCTCAGGGCAAGGCCCCACATTAAACGGTCAGATTGCTGTAATTATCGGCTTTATTGTAGTTGCAGCCATCGGATTTACGAACCTGCAGAAAGGAGATGCTTAGTATGTCAATCGATGCGAGAGGCCGTGCCTGTCCCGAACCGGTTCTCATGACGAAAAAGTCCTTGAGTGCAAATCCCGAAGGGGTTGAAATACTTGTGGATAATGTTACCGCAATGGAAAACATAAAACGCTTTGCCACCAACCAAGGCTATCAGGTTACTGTGGAGGAGCAGGGAGAAGACTATCTGTTGAAAATTACAAAATAAAAACGTATAATGGAGGGAACGATTCCATAAGGGACCGTCCCTTATTATTCAAGACAAAATAATAATAACAGTTTGATAGGTGCAGAAAATGAAATATTTAGCAACTTTTTATACACATTTTGATGCGACAAAATACCATAAATATATCCGTAAAAAAGGAGCCATGGCATCATTAAAGCCGGTGCCTCGCAAACTCAGCTCCTCATGCGGAAGCTGTGTTGTTTTCACCATGGCCGGAGAGCTGCCTTTGGAGGAACTGCTTACGGCGGCGGATGTGGAACGGCTTTATCAGGTTGACGGCAATGATTACCTGCTCCTTGGGGAAAATGAATGAGGAATTAAAAAAAAGGGGGGGAGCTCATGAACAACAGTATCGATGCCAGGGGGAAGGCTTGTCCCATACCGGTAGTTATGGCAAAAAAAGAAGCGGACAAAGGTAACAAGGATTTTACCGTACTGGTGGACAACAGGACTGCAGTGGAAAACCTGACGCGTTTCGGAAAAAGCGGGGGATTCGATATCGCTGTTATTGAAAGGGGCGAAGATGAATTTTCCATGCGTTTTATAAAGTCCGAAAAAGCAGGTTCCGATTCTGCCGGAAAGGGAGCGGCGCCGGAAGAAAAAAGTATCGGAGAAGACGGCGGGTTTAATGATAATACAGCGGTCTCTCTGAGTAAAAGGAGCACTTGGGCAGTATTTATAGGAAGAGAAGGCATCGGTGACGGGGATTTGGAACTCGGGCGCTCTTTGATGCAGATGTATTTATATACATTGGCTCAGGGTGATGATATTCCCGAATATATACTGTTTATGAACGATGGAGTTAAAGTTCCAACTAAAAACGACCAGGCCATCGAGCACCTGAAAACTTTACAGGAAAAAGGCGCGGAAATCCTGGTCTGCGGCACCTGTTTGAATTTCTATAATCTGGCCGGTG
>DGEG01000059.1:0-1878 GCA_002385825.1 Firmicutes bacterium UBA3932
ATTATGCCCTGTTTGTATCGCTATTTCCCCAGTGGGGGGCAGGTCCCATCGAGCGCTCTAAAAACCTGCTGGTTCAAATCAACCGCCGCCATACCTTTGATTATGAACGGGTGAAGAACGGGTTGCTGCTCATGCTTTGGGGGTTTTTCCTGAAACTGGTCATTGCGGATCGCGTGGCTGTAATCGTAAACACTGTTTATAACGGTTACACCAATTACCATGGCCTTATTCTGGCTGTGGCCACTCTCTTTTTCGGCATACAGATTTACTGTGATTTTTACGCCTATTCGCTGATTGCCAAAGGAAGCGCTCAAGTGATGGGCTTCAGGCTCATGGATAATTTCAAGCAACCCTATTTCTCAAGGAGCATCGGCGAATTCTGGCACCGCTGGCACATTTCGCTCTCAACCTGGTTCCGCGATTACCTATATATTCCACTGGGCGGAAATCGCAAAAGCACCCTGAGAAAATACATCAACGTCATGATCGTGTTTCTCGTCAGCGGACTTTGGCACGGCGCAAATTGGACTTTTATCATCTGGGGTTTTCTCCACGGTTCTTTTCAGGTAATCGGGCAGATTACCAGGCCGTTGAAGGTACGCATTACCGATCTTCTCGGGATCGATCGGGAGAAGACCAGCTACAAGCTCGGCCAAATGATTATAACTTATTTGTTGGCCAATTTTGCGTGGATATTTTTCCGTGCCCCCGACTTCACGGCCGCAAAGGGCATTATTAAAAATATGTTTTCCGTTTGGAATCCCTGGGTTTTCACCGACGGCAGCTTTTACAATCTGGGACTTTCCGTGGGCAGCTTTTGGGTCGGAATCATCTCCATCCTTATACTGATGGGCGTGAGCGTGGCCCAGTACCGGGGGATTCGCATACGGGAAAGATTCGCGAAGCAGGGCTTGATTTTCCGCTGGACCGTGACTTTGGGCCTGATTTTTTCCATCATCCTTTTCGGCATTTACGGTCCGGGCTATAACGCGAATGAATTCATCTATTTCCAATTCTGAGGTGGATGATGCAGACTATAAAACGCATTGCAGGAACCATAGGATTTGTTCTGATCTTTCTCCTCATTCTGTCAGGAGCGAGCGATCTTTTGATGCACAAACAGATTGAGGGGAGATGGAATATGACGGCGAAAGTTGTCGGCTTCTACAACGAGGAGCCGGACAGCTTTGACGTGATGTTTTTTGGGTCGAGCCACATGTATTGTTCCGTGGACCCTGCGGTGTTTTATGAGGAAACCGGGCTGAAATCCTATGTGTTCGCCACGCAGCAGCAACCCCTTTGGATTACGTACCATTATATGATTGAAGCGCTGAAGACCCAGCGGCCGGAGCTTTTGGTGGTGGAGACGCATATGGCTGTCCAAGAGGAAGATTACATGGATGAAGCCACCAACCATACGGCTATCGATCCCATCCCCATGTCGAAAAACAAGCTGGATATGATTTTTGCCTCCGTTCCAAAAGGAGAGCGGCGCTTCTATATCTTCAATATCATGAAGTATCATGACAGATGGGAGTATTTGGAGAAGGAAGATTTTGTCCGCGCTTATGAGAAAACCACGGATCCGGATAAAGGATATGTTCGCTTGTCCGAAGTTTCTGATGATGTGGTATGGGAGGATGTTTCTTCGGTTACCGAGAGCCGGGTGGGCACGCCGAAAAATATCGAATACTTGCACAAGATTATCGACCTTGCGGAGAAGGAGAATATCCGGCTGGTAATGTTTAAATCCCCGTCCAATGCCACCGTGGAAGAGAAGATGTTCTATAACGGTGTGGCGGAGGTGGCGGTCCAGCGGGGTGTTGAATTTATTGATTTTAATACCCGGGAACACTATGAGGCCATGGGCCTGGACAT
>DGEG01000059.1:2070-2573 GCA_002385825.1 Firmicutes bacterium UBA3932
CTGGTGGAGTAAATTGCGCCAGTTGTATTTAATTCCAGAGTTGTATTTGGTGTCTGGCACCAAATACAAGTTTCTAATTGACTGGAGATTCTAATATTTCTGATTACTGCTTCCGTCTTGGGGTATAAAACTGTAAACACTCAATGTATACATCCGCGCATGGAAGGGAGTGAAAAGAAAATGAAAAAGATACTTGTCCCCGTAGACGGATCCGAATTTTCGGAGAGAGCTTTGTTAAAAGCAAAAGAGTTAGCCGATTGTCTGGGCAGCAAAATTTTTCTGCTTACTGTCTCGAACGTGATGATATCAGCACTTAATTATCAACCGAGTCGGCTTATTCATACCCAGGCATCAACAATTGATTGGGCCGGGCTAATGGAAAAAACGAGACAAAATTCCGAAGAGTTATTAGAAAAAGCGAAGGAGTCGCTAGGCGATTTGGATGTGGAGACAATCCTGATCGAGGAGCCGATAGGCAGAGTTGCGGACAACATCGTTGAAA
Source organism: Firmicutes bacterium UBA3932 (assembly GCA_002385825.1). Lineage (GTDB taxonomy): Bacteria > Bacillota > Clostridia > Peptostreptococcales > Anaerovoracaceae > UBA1426. The sequence continues at coordinate 2,573 of DGEG01000059.1, forward strand.
T
>DGEG01000059.1:2750-3858 GCA_002385825.1 Firmicutes bacterium UBA3932
GGACGCAGGCTGTATCTCGGAAGCGTGACGAACAAAGTGCTACATATGACGAAAAAACCTGTAATGGTTATTCAATGAGGCTTTGAAATGCAGAGATTTTTCTGAGAAGCGGTTTTCGAGTTTCGCTTGGCGAAAGGAGAAAACCGTCTCTGCTTTTTTGGATAAGTTTATTTGTTAGGGCCACACTGGGTGCCTAACCTTGTAAAAAGCGGCCTGGTTCCAAATACATTTTGTTATATGTTTTGGAGCGCAGGGTTGCGCTCCAGCGAGAGTACAAGCAAGTGCCAACCGGGCAGGACGGGCCGTCTAGATAGTATGGCACGCAGCGCGTATCATCGAGCGGGAGAGCAACCCTACGTCCAAAACATGTTTAAACAGTTGTAAAAAGTGTCAGGCACCGAATGCAACTTACGATTATTAGCCATGTTATAGGGTATAAACTGAATAACGCATCTATTGAAAAGGTGAGAAGGGGGAAAAGGGAATGAAAACGATACTTGTACCTATAGATGGATCTGAAAATTCCGAGAGGGCGCTGTTAAAGGCAAAAGAGCTGGCTGATTATGTAGGTAGCAAGGTTATTCTGCTCAATGTTTTAAGTTTAGTATCTGTGATTAGTTACTACCCGAACGGAGCAGGGCATATTCAGGCAAAACTTGATTGGACAGGTCTTCTGCGGAAAGCGAAGGAAAAATCCCAAGAGCTATTGGAAAAATCCAAACAGCAATTAGGCAATTTGGAAGTAGAGACAATGATTATTGAGGAGCCGTCAGGACGGGTTGCCGACGTGATAGTTGATGTTGCCGAAGAAAAGAATGCTGATCTTATTGTTATGGGATCCAACGGAATGGGCTCTTTAAAGCGCAGGCTGTATCTCGGAAGCGTTACAACGAAAGTGCTCCATACGGCGAAAAAACCTGTAATGGTTATTCAGTAGAAACGACAGGATAAATCGAGAATCTAAATGAAAGGTTTTCTCCTTTCGCTTGGCGAAAGGAGAAAACAGTCTTTTGTTTTTTTGGATAAGTTTATTTGTTAGGGCTGCACTGGGTACCTAACCTAGTAAAAAGCGGCCTGGTTCCAGATACATTTTGTTATATGTTTTGGA
>DGEG01000091.1 GCA_002385825.1 Firmicutes bacterium UBA3932
AGATGTGTATAAGAGACAGGTACAGAAGGATCAGCAATCTTTTGCTGTTCCTCTTTATAGGACTTGCCCTGTTACCGTTTCTCTTGGAATGGATTCAGGGCAGTTCTTATCAGTTTACTTATCTGTTTAATCGCAAGATACTTCCGGCAATCTGGTGTTTTTTTCTAATAATAATGTTCTTCTTTGTTCCCAGGGTTCATGCGGCGGGTCGACTTGTAAAGAGGGAAACGATTTATATGGAGGCGGTGGTCTGTGCCGTTATCCTTATCGCTGTCAAGATTCTTGTGGGATCCATGCTTGGACAACTGGGAGAAAGTCCCTACGATTTGTCGCCGAAAGGGATACTCGGCAATCTTTTCTATGTGCTTCCCGCTTTAGCTTCCAGGGAAGTCATACGAAGCTACATACTCGGTACATATTGCAACAAGCACAACCTGAAAGTTTTTATCTTCATAACATTGTTGATGACTGCAAGCAATATAAATTATTCCAAATTGGCGCTGGTATCCGATATTGAGGGTATGGCGATCTATTTTTCTACGGAAGTTGGCCCCAAGCTTTGTATTAACATCATGTTATCATATCTTGCTCTCTACGGAGGCCCGGTTGCGGCTATTCTTTACGGCGGAGTACAGGAGCTGTTTCATTGGACGACACCTATCCTCTCATCATTAATGTGGCTGGCAGAAGGCGCCATCGGTATTCTAGTCCCCATCGGTTGTATACTCTTCATTGTCGGCAAGTATGAGGAACAAAAGCACCGGTATAAAAGTGTAAAAGAACAAAAAGGAGGGATTATCGGCTGGTCGGTGACGGCGGTTTTTTCCATAGGACTTATTTGGTTCATCGTCGGCGTCTTTCCCATCGTGCCCTCTGTGGTGGTCACCGGCAGCATGGAACCGTTGATTTACCCCGGCGATGTGATCCTCATCAGGCAGATGCAGACGGAAGAGCAGCTTAGAAGCCTTGCAGAAGGCGATGTGATTCAGTTTCAGAGGGATAATATCCGTATTACTCACCGCATCGTGGAGGTCATTGATGACGGCCTCGGCAACCTGACCTTCAGGACAAAGGGGGACAACAACTCTACGGAAGACAGCCGTCTTGTACACCCGAACGACATAAAAGGAACCCTGGTTAAAGTGGTTCCAAAGGTGGGATATCCCGCCTTACTTATCAAAGGTTCGACAGGAGAGGATATAGGAGATGTCGAATTCTGAACAGGCGCTAAGTAAGTAATTTCAACATGTATACCTCTAAAGTGGTAGGCAAACGGACCAAATGGCGTATGTAAGAGTGAACGGCCGGGTAATTTTGGAGACTCATGCGCCGGTATATAATTATTGACAGGCGGAAAAGCCAAAAAAAATATTTTCAAAAGGAGAAACGGAGATGAAGAGAAAAGTATTAGCATGTGTCCTTGCGTGCGCGATGCTGTTCCTGGGCATGGGATACGCCTACTGGACGGATAGCCTGCAGGTAGACACAACGGTATCAACGGGGGAACTCGATGTAAGGTTTGTGGATTTGGCATTATTCGGTCAGTATGACGATGAACTTGGTTGGGCTATTTTTGACGGTATAGACCCAGAGATGATAGACAAATATTTTGATCGAGGGATAGAATGGGATGATAAAGAACTCTATAACATTATAGCAGATCCAGATGCAATAGAAGATTACCAAGATCGTATTCAAGGTTATACCACAACCGGATTTGATGCCAAATTAGTTGGCAAGAAAAACCTTGGCAAGGACGTTGGTGACTATATTAGAACCACAAAGTCTTCAGACAAAATTGCGATATCGATAAAGGATATTTATCCTGGATATGCCCAGCTCTTCAGAACTGACATTGTCAATCCCGGCACTTTGGCAGCAAAACTGAGTAAAATTAAAGCTACTATTGCCGGCGATACTAATGCTGTAAAAAATATGATCGGCATATCATTAAAAGTATTGAGAGAAGATGGAGACGAAGTATTTAATCTGTTGCCAAATGAGAATGTTTTCTATGTTGGAGGAGAGACATTTGTACGCCTTTCCGCATTGGATGAATATACGGTTGACGGCGACACTCTTCTCAGTATCTATCCTGTTAACGAAGAGATGGATAATGATCAATGGAGAATGGATTTGATTTTAGGCGTTGCCATGGATCCGGATGCTGAAGGAGTGTACACCACTGGTTCAATTGCAAATTATAATAAATATAACGATGATGCGAAAACACAGATAAAGAATGCATCCTTTACACTTGATTTCGGATGGGATCAGTTCAACGCTAAACCAAATGTGTAATAAAATATAAAGAATAAATATATAATGTAAATCCTAAATTCTTTTACAGGGTGCCTTAATCCCCCTAAGGCACCCTATAATTTACACAATACACGTATACAACGAAAAGAGTCGAGGTAGGATATGAAACTCACACTACATAAGAAGACAAAAAAGTTTATCCTGATAATTCTTGTCTTTCTCCTGTTGTTCGCAGGAATCCAGACTTATAACACCGTAACAAAAGAGGAAACAGCCACAAAAGAGACTGTTATTTTCGAATACAGCTGTCATCCTTCCGTGGATTATACCGTATACATCCTGCCCAATGAATTATATCCCGGAACCGAATTGGAAGAGGGGCGATATTACAGCAAACGACTGCTTGATTATATTCAAGCAGATTTTGCCGTGGAATACCAGGGAAGCGACAGCGTCCCGGTGAAGATACAGTATCAAGTCCTTGCCACGGTAAACGGCTATCAGGGCCAGGCTGAGAATAAAAATATCTATTGGACGAAAAGTTTTCCTTTATTCGAGGAAAAGGTTGTCGAGATAGAAGGGGACAGCTGGAACACAACTGAGCAGATTAACTTTACACTTGACGAGTATGACGCGCTGGCGGTAAGGGCTAAAGATCTTACCGGCATGAATGTAACCAATGAGGTTATCGTAGAACTTTTGGGCACTGTTACCACAAAAGTAACTAAGGAAGAGGTAACGATTCCTTTTTCTACAAATTTAGAGATTCCTTTGTTGGAAGATGTCTTTCAGGTGAAGAAGAGCGTGGGGGAACCAATTAAAGGCTTGGTAACGGAAACGGAAGAAGCCATTCTGCCTGTTGACCGGGTTAAGGTATCGCTGTTCGCAATACTTATTTTATTATGTATAGCCGCTATCCCCATACTGATGTTCGTCATTAAGGAACCTGATGAGCTGGCAATGTTGCGAAAAAAGAACAGCGGGCTGATAAAAAACTATGGCAGCAGAATGGTGGCCATGAAAGAAATACCGGACATGGAATTCAGCCGGTATTACCAGGTTTACAGTATCAAGGATATGATTAAAATCGCCGATGAAGTGCAGAAGCCCATCATCTATGTGCCCGATGAGAATACGGCGGTGCGCAACAATGAGCTGCTTATCATAAACGAAAACAGTCTCTACCGCTGGTTTTCCGCTTAAAGGGCAGGAAGAGCTATCCTGCCGGAAACAGCACTGGCGGCCGCAACAGCCGGTGAACTGAGGTAGATCTCCACGGAAGAGGGCCCCATACGGCCGAGGAAGTTCCTGTTGTTAGTTGCCACTACCCGCTCTCCTTCGCTTAGAATACCGCCGCTCCTGCCGCAGCAGAGTCCGCAGCCCGGATGGGTAACGATGGCTCCGGCTTTTATAAGGGTTTCTAAAATTCCGGCTTCGGAAGCCTGGCGATAAACTTCCCGGCTGGCAGGTGTGACGATGAGCTTTACATAGTCGGCTACTTTTTTCCCTTCAAGGATCTTTGCGGCGATTTCCAGATCTTCCAGTCTTCCGTTGGTGCAGGAACCGATAAATACTTGATCGATAGGTGTTCCTTCCACCTCGGTTACAGGTTTTATTTTATCCACGGAAGAAGGGCAGGCCACAACCGGCACCAGTTCTTCTGCTTTATAGCGGATTTCTTTCGCATATTTCGCGTTTTCGTCCGCTGAGATATCAGGAATTTCCTCGATAGAAACCCCGCAGTACTCAGCAACCTTCTCATCGGGGGCAAACAAACCGGCCTTTGCTCCGGCTTCCACCGACATGTTGGCAATTGTCATGCGGGAGGCGATGCTCATGGAGTCCACGGCGCTGCCCGCAAACTCCAGTGCCTTGTAATTTGCTCCGTCCGCGCCAAGATCCCCGATCAGGCGGAGAATGACGTCCTTGGACATGACACCAGCCGGCAATTTTCCGTCGATGGTCACGCGAATAGTTTCCGGGACTTTAACCCAGAGCTGCCCTGTTCCTAATATGGCCGCCATTTCCGTATAACCTACTCCGGAAGAGAAAGCGCCGATGCTTCCATAGGTGGTGGTGTGGGAGTCGGTACCGAAGACCACGTCTCCGGGCTTAACGTAATCGGCTTCCGGCATGAGCTGGTGACAGATGCCGTCGCCTCTGTGTACGTTCTTTATTCCGTATTTGGCTGCAAAAGCATCACCGATTTGAAAATGACGAACGTCTTCCACTCTGCTGGTGGGGACGAGATGGTCGTAAATTAGAACAACCTTTTCCGGATCCCAGATCTTCTCAAAGCCCATCTCTTCGAATTTATCCGCCACAAAGGGGACGAAGATGTCATGGATCATGACTCGATCCACATTAACGGTGACGATATCGTTTGGACGGACATGATTTTGTCCGAGATTTTTCATAATGATTTTTTCGATGCAGGTGTATCCCATTTTATTAACCCTTTCTATTGGGAGCTATTGCATATATTTGTGAACTCTTTTTATAAACTTTGGATCTTTATGAACTTTCGAATAGCTTGCGTTGCTTAATCATTTCGCGAATTCTTCTTTTTCATAGCTTCCACAAGCCCGCCGGCCGCAATGATTTCCATTAAATTCGTGGGCAGGGGAGAGAGGTCATACCTTTTATCTTTGTGTTCGATGTATTCGCCCACGGAGACTGTGATATCTTCCCCTTCAGTGACCAGCTCGGGCAAAAGATCGTGTTCTACCAGTAGAAGACCGTTATTTATTGCGTTGCGATAAAAGATGCGGGCAAAGGATTTTGCAATTACACAGCCCACCTGAAGGCTTTTTATGATCTCCGGCGCCTGCTCTCTCGAAGAACCGCAGCCGAAATTCTTTCCCGCCACGATTATATCGCCGGGACGTATAGATGCGGCCAGTTCAGGCCTTAGGGGTGAAAAAGCGTACTGCTTCATATCATGAATACTTTTCATGGCCAGGTATTCTGTCGGTATGATTATATCCGTATCTATGTCGTCTCCAAGTACCCAGACCTTTCCTTTAATTTTCATCTATTACCTCCATAATGCTATCTTTCAGGCAAGTAGTAGTTCTTCATGCGATGACTCTATCTGCCCGGACGATTTTACCGGCCAATGCGGAAGCTGCTACCGTTGCCGCCGAGGCAAGGTAGACTTTTGAATCTTTGTGGCCGGCCCTGCCTTTGAAGTTCCTTGTACCCGTTGATATTAACACTTCGCCTTCGCCGATGACACCCTGGCAGCCGCCCCAGCAAACGCTGCAGTTGCTGTTCATGATCATTGCGCCCGCATCTATAAAGATATCCATCAAACCTTCCTGTAGCGCCTGCAGGTAAACCGTATTGGAAGCGGGGGATATGAGCAGCCTTACGCCATCAGCAATCTTTTTTCCCTTGAGGATGGATGCGGCGGTGCGCAATTCTTCGATCCTGCCGCTGTTGCAGGAACCAATAAAGCCTTGGTTTATCTTGACATCGCCGACTTCGTCTACGCTGACAACGTCATCCACATTGTCCGGCCTTGCTACTACGGGTTCGATTTTACTCAGATCGTAATGGTATTCCTTTTCAAATACCGCATCGGGGTCGCTTTTGAAAAGGTATTTCGGTTTTCTGCCATGGTTCTCCAGGTATTCTAAAGCTGCTTCGTCTGGCTCAAATATACCGGTCTTTGCCCCGGCTTCCACCGCCATATTGGCCAGCACCATGCGTTCGTTAATATTCATAGCTTTCGCGCCTTCGCCGGTAAATTCCATAACCTTATAGGTTGCGCCGTCTGCCCCGATATCGCCTATAATCGTCAAGATCAAATCTCTCGGATAGACGCCTTCTCTAAATTTCCCCGTCAGGTGAAAGCGAAGAGTTGGAGGGACCAGAACCCAGGATTTGCCTGTCACCATGGCATAGAGGAAGTCTGTGTTGCCCACGCCGGTGCCGAAAGCGCCGAGAGCTCCGTAGGTGCAGGTATGGGAATCGGCGCCGAAGATCAGTTCGCCTGACCGTACATATTCTTCCATCATAATCTGGTGACACACGCCTTTTCCCTCATAAAATGCGATTCCATGCTCCCTTGCAAAGTCTCTCATTTTTTTGTGAGCTGCAGCCGTTTTGGGATTATCGGCAGGCATGTTGTGATCGATGATGAATACAAGTTTATCTTTATCGGCAATTCGCGGTTTTTTTAGCAGGGTATTATACATATCGATGGCGAGGTGTGTGGTTCCATCGTTGCTCATGAGCCTGTCGACGTTTACCGTGTGGATTTCCCCTGCAGAAACTTTCTCGAGACCCGCTGCCGAGGCGATAATTTTTTCGCTTATTGTCATTCTCATTATTCCACTTCCTCCTTGTTGAGAAATTCAATCAGCCCGCCGGCATTGAGAATAGTCTGCATGTACTCGGGAAGTCTGGTGCAGGTCAATGTTTCGTCTCCGATCTTCAGCAATCCTTCCGACATATCAAGCTCCACTACGTCATCCTGCTTTACTTTGTCGTAGGCTTCTTTGCAGATGATAGCCGGTAGTCCGATATTGATAGCGTTCCGGAAGAATATCCTGGCAAATGAACCTGCAATGACGGCTCGGACTCCCAATTCTTTCAGCACGCGGGGTGCCTGTTCCCTTGAAGATCCGCATCCGAAGTTTTCGCCGGCGATGATAACATCTCCGGGTTGAACCTGCTTAGCAAAGTCTTTGATAAGGGGTTCAAAGGTATAGGCCTTCATTTCTTCGATGGTAGGCAACAGCAGGTATTGGGATGGTATAATCTGATCCGTATCTACGTTGTGATTAAATTTCCAGACTTTGGATTTTTCCATCGGCGTTCTCCTTATGTTTCAACAACAATCATTATTTATGCAATTACTCATAAGTTGTTTACTTATGTATTGTTCGCACTTGCTTCACTTATGCATTACTCGCATTCAATTACTTATGTCAAAGTTTGTGGAAGCTATTTAATCCACTATTTACGCAACTGCTTATACAGCTAAATAATTGTAGATGATTATACACTATTTTTAATATTTATGAAACTATTTGCATTCAGTAATCTTTAAATTTCTATTTAGTGCCTGGCACCTAATGAAACTTGTTGTAAAAAAGTACCGGATACTTTTCACAACAGCCATATGCAGGTTGCACAAAAATTGGAAAGTGATATAATTGTTTTGAAATATAGTGTTGGATTAACAGTCAGTGTTTCGGAACAGAGAATAGTCATTCCGAAAACGGTTTACACAGTGGTGAATAAGGTGAATAATATGTCTTGTCTAATCATGTCAAACGGGGAATACGGCGACCCCAGCTGGTATGATTCTCGAAAACTTAACTTTCAGCACATCCTATGTACCGATGGAGCCGCTGCAAAAGCAAGGGAGCTTGATATCGTCCCCGACGCGATTATAGGCGACATGGACTCGATAAAAGCTGACGATCTCATTTTCATGGAACAACATCGGGTTAAATTATATTTATACCCATCTGACAAAGACTTCACAGATACCTTTTTAGCATTGGAGATAGCAGAAAAGAATAAGTGGAAAGACATTACCGTATGGGGTGGCACGGGTGGTCGGCTCGATCACACTTTGGCCAATTTATTCGGTGCAATTTCTTTTGTAAAAAAAGGGATGCGTCTGGTTTTTGAAGAGCCGGATCTTTCCATTTACATTATCAGGGACCGGCTGGTTCTAAACGGTCAGCCGGGAGATACGGTTTCGATTTTTCCTATGGGCGAAAGGGTAAGCGGTGTTTATTTATCCGGTTTTAAATATGCATTGGAGGATGCCATAATGAAACAGGATATGCCCATAGGCGTTTCCAATGTTCTTGCGGAAGAAGAAGGGTGCATTGCCATCGACACGGGTATTTTGGCCGTATTTCATTATAAGAAGCCGGGGTAATCCGGTGATGAGCCCAAAATAGCCGGAAGATGTAAAATCTCAGGCCTTATAGACGTGGTACCCATTACTTAGTTATAGTAGTGCGAAAAATAACATAGATATAACGAGAATGTCTTAGCCGCGAGAGGAGGTTCTATAGTGAAATCGCTAAAGGAGATTGCCGTAAGCAAGGGGCTTGATGTTGCTCTAAGTTATCTGGACAAGGATGTGGAAAAAAATCTGCCAAAACTGATCGAATGGGCAGAAAGAATTGATGTTCACGGCAGTGTGAAGGTACAGCTGGATGTGATAAAGAGGATCGCGTCGGATCCCGACAACAATTGGTACAAATTCGCATTGAACATCTGGCGCAACATAGATTTGGATGTAATAAAAACATTCTTTACTAACTTTATCGTATACAGCAACATCGAAGGAAAACCTAAAAGGCTTGAAGTGGAAAGAACACATGATTGCAACGTCCCTTGGGCTATCCTTTTAGATCCCACGGCTGCTTGCAACTTAAAGTGTACCGGTTGTTGGGCTGCCGATTATGACGCTAAATCCAGCATGGACTTTGATACCCTTGACAACATCGTCCAGCAGGGCAAGGCCATGGGAACATATATGTATCTCTTTACAGGAGGCGAACCCTTAGTTCGAAAAGCAGAGGTAATAAAACTCTGCGAGAAACATAATGACTGCCAGTTCATGGCCTTTACAAACGGGACGTTAATCGACGAGGATTTTGCTAAAGAAATGCTTCGAGTTAAGAATTTTATACCCGGCATCAGCATAGAAGGCTTTGAGGAACAAACGGATGCCCGGCGCGGAAAAGGCACGTTCCAGGCTATAATGCGCGCTATGGAAATATTGAGAAAATACAAGCTTCCTTTCGGCGCCTCAAGCTGCTATACAAGAAAGAACACGGAGGTCATCGCCAGCGAAGAGTTCATCGATTTCCTGGTTGAACAAGGTTGCCTCTTCTTGTGGCTGTTTACATATATGCCTATCGGCGTGGATGCTGTGTCCGATTGGCTGGTTACTCCGGAACAGAGAGAATATATGTACCGTCAAATAAGAAAATTCCGCCAAACCAAACCTATTTTTACCATGGACTTCTGGAACGATGGCGAATATGTGGACGGATGCATTGCGGGAGGAAGACGCTATTGCCATATTAATGCCAACGGCGATATCGAACCCTGCGCCTTCATACACTATTCTGATTCAAACATACATACCAACACCTTGCTTGAGGCATATAAGTCACCGCTTTTCCAGGCATACAGGAAGAATCAGCCTTTCAATTGCAACATGCTGAGGCCGTGCCCATTGCTTGACAACCCGGATAAACTGGTGGAGATGGTTGTTGAAAGCGGCGCGTTTTCAACGGATATGAAGCATCCGGAGGATGTAATAGATTTGACTAACAAATGCCGGAATGCTGCCGATGCCTGGGCAGTTACCGCCGATCGGATTTGGAAGGAAACAGGTCACGATTGCGCAGCGTCCTCCTAATGGTATATAATAGGGCAAATTCGTTTTCTCTGCGGCTATCGGAGGTAATCTATGGAATCTAAAAATTTGATTATACGAGAAACGGTTTTTTCGGATTGTGCGCTCTTTGCTGAATGGGAGAAAAAAGACTATATTCAGGAAAGCTTCACCATGTCCCGGGATCGGGACTATGAAGAAATCGTAAAAGAGTATGTGATACGAACCCAGGAGCCGGACAAGCTTCAATTTACCATAGTCTACAGGGAAGAGGATAAGCCTATCGGTAGAATTTATATCAGCCGTATCGACCGACAAGCCGATTCGCTGGATTTTACCAGAATATATATCGGAGAAGAGGAATATCTGGGCAAAGGGCTGGGCGAAGAAGCCATGCACCTTATTTTGGAATACTGTTTTATCCAGCTCCATATGGAACGAGTAACGCTGGATTATCTGCCTGGTAATAAGAGAGCCGCAACGCTTTACGAGAAATTAGGCTTTCAGCACGAGGGCGTCATGCGCAATGCCGGTAAAAAGAACGGCCGGTATGTGGACCTGCACCTGATGTCCATGCTAAGAGCGGAATATTTTGAAAAGTGCAGAAGGATTATATAAATTGAGATAAAATTCTAAGACAACAAACTGCAAAATATACGGATCCTGTATACCGCAGAATAGGCATAGAGCCACATGCTCTTGAAGGCCGATTCCTGCGGTATTTTATTATTGACACTTTCACTTTAGTGTAGTAGTATGGAAAAGTAGTAAATTATGAAAGGCGATAAATATGAAGCGGTTTGAAAGGACTACTCCGGAAGGCACCAAGGATCTGCTTTTTGAAGAGTGCAGGGTACAAAGGGAGATTACGACTTGCTTGCACACTGCATTTATAAATAGCGGATTTCACCAGGTGGTGACGCCGGGCTTTGAATTTTACGATGTTTTCTCTTCTGCGGAAATGTACTATCCACAGGAGACCATGTACAAGAGTGTAGACAACAAGGGAAGGGTGCTGGTGGCAAGGCCGGACTCTACTATCCCTATAGCTCGTTTGGTTTGCACCAGATTGAAGGATTATCCCATGCCCCTGAAGCTCTATTACGAGCAAAAGGTGTACAGGAATAATCCCGGACTGCGAGGACTGAGCAATGAAATGCTGCAGATGGGCGTCGAAGTCATCGGGGATTCTTCCTTCAAATCCGATGTTGAGCTGTTGGCGCTGGGCGTAAAGGCCCTTTCTCTTTGCGGTTTTGGAGAAGTGCGTATAGAGTTGGGCCATGTAGGCATTTTCAAGCTGCTGATGAAACGGCTCGATGTGGATTCTGACATAAAGTCCGGTATTCATCAGTTTATCTCAACCAAGAATTATGCGGCCTTATCTTCCAAGTTAGACAAGTGTGGGAAGAATCAGACCACTGCCATCCTCAGGGAGCTTCCCAAGCTTTTCGGGGGAGCGGAGGTCTTTGAAAAAGCCAGGATCTTGTTCGATGGATACGATGATAAGCTGGGTGAAATGCTGGAGTATCTCCAGGCTATTTATGCCGCTTTGACGGATCTCGGGCTTGAAGAAAGCGTAATAATAGATTTCGGACTCGTGAACCAGGCGGATTATTACAGCTCTCTCGTCTTTAAAGGCTATACTTCAAAGGCAAGGGAACCGGTGCTATCGGGGGGAAGGTATGACCACCTGCTCAAGGATTTCGGCTGCGATCTTCCCGCTACGGGGTTTGCCATAAATGTGGACCAGATAGTGGCCGGCATCCTGAGCCACAATGAAGCGGGCAACCCAAGAGATACGAACAAGAGGCTTCGCCTTGCTCTTGCAAAGGGGAGGCTTGAAAAGGGTGCCATCGAACTTCTTGAAAAAATGGGGTTCGATTGCAGTCATTTAAATGAAAAAGGAAGGAAGCTTCTCCTTTCTATTCCGGGGCAAAACATAGAGGTTGTCTTTGGTAAAGCAGCAGATGTGGTCACCTATGTGGAGCATGGGGTCTGCGACATGGGCATTGTAGGGATGGACATTATCATGGAGTACGGAGGAAGCTTTTACGAGGTTCTGGATCTCGGCTTTGGCAAGTGCAGGTTCGTCCTGGCAACGCCAAAGGGCAAGGATTTCTATGCGGGATATTCTATAAAAAAAGTGGCATCCAGATACCCGAAGGTTACCAGGGAGTTCTTCGAAGAGAAGGGAATGGACGTTCAAGTGATAAAGCTGGAAGGTTCTGTGGAGCTGGCGCCGCTTCTTTCGCTGGCTGACGGAATCGTAGACCTTGTGGACACGGGGAAAACTTTAGCGGAAAACGGCCTTGAAGTGGTTAATGATATCCAAAATATTTCCGCAAGGCTCATCGTCAACGAGACCAGCATGAAATTGAAGAAGGAATTCATTGAAGCATTTATAAACAACATGGAAGAAAAAGTAGGATGATTATAGAGGAAAGAACATGCGATTTGTGAACTGTAATCAAGAAAATGTAACCAGGCTTCTCCGTGAAATGAAAAGCCGTGCAAAAGAAACGGATAGGCAAGTCAGTGCGATTGTCGGAGCCATCTTGGAGGATGTGCAGGAGAACGGGGACGAAGCCGTCCGAAGATATGAGAGAAAATTCAGCGGCGCTTATTCCGATCCCTTTGAAGTCCCGGAAGAGGAGTTAAAAAAAGCCTTTGATCTCGCAGATGAAAGGTTTAAAAGAGCAATAAGTAACGCGGCGAGTAATATCCGTGAATACCATGAAAAGCAAATCGTAGAAGGATATGAGATCAATAGGGGAAACGGAGCAGTAGTGGGGCAAGTTGTAAGAGGACTTGACCGTATAGGGATTTATGTTCCCTGTGGAACCGCTGCCTATCCTTCTACGGTTTTGATGAACGCTATTCCTGCAAAGCTTGCGGGAGTAGGGGAAATCATCATGTTAACACCGCCTGAAGTGCAGGAAAAAGCCAACGGAACCTTTGGATTAAGTGCCAATCCGGGTATCCTGGCCGCTGCATATGTTGCCGGCGTGGACCGTGTATTTCTGGCAGGGGGCGCCCAAGCTATCGGAGCCATGGCTTACGGAACGGAAATCATACCGGCGGTGGATAAGATCGTGGGTCCCGGCAACATCTATGTGGCAACGGCAAAAAAGCTTGTCTACGGGACTGTAGATATCGATATGATTGCCGGGCCCAGTGAAATCCTCATAATTGCCGATGGGACGGCAAATCCGAGATTTATTGCGGCTGATCTATTAAGCCAGGCGGAACACGATCCTATGTCTGCGGCCATTCTGCTGACGACGAATCGGGAAGTGGCGGAAAAAACTCTAAAACAACTGGAAGAGCAGGCTGCCAAATTGGAGAGATACGAGATAGTGAGCCAATCACTGGAGAACTACGGTTTGATTCTCATCTGCGCATCCGAGGATGAGATGATTGATATAGCCAACAGAATCGCGCCGGAGCATCTGGAAATCATGACGGCGGACCCTATGGCGGTGCTTCCGGGGATCCGAAATGCAGGCTCGGTATTTTGCGGATCCTACAGCCCCGAACCTTTGGGAGACTATTATTCAGGGACCAACCACGTGCTTCCTACAATGGGTACGGCACGATTCGCTTCTCCTCTCGGAGTACACAGTTTTATAAAGAAAATGAGCTATACCTTCTATACTAAAGAGGCTCTTGAAGAATGCAGGGAAGATGTAATTGCAATCTCAGAAAAAGAAGGACTTACAGCCCATGGCAGAGCTGTTTCTATTCGCTTTGAAAATTACCTGGACGGCGGCATGGCGGCCCGGGGAGGAAACGAGAAATGACTTACAGATTGAACGAAAAACTCTTAGGACTTAAACCATATGAAGTGATAACTGAAGATTGCCGGATAAGGCTTGATGCCAACGAAAGCTTTATCGATCCCGGCAAAGAATTAAGGCAGAAATTGCTTTCTGCATGGGAAAACATCGAGCTGAACCGGTATCCTGACGATACATACCTGGAACTCAGAGAAGCCTTTGGCCGCTTTTACGACGTGGATCCTGAACTGGTAACAGCAGGAAACGGTTCCGATGAGCTGATTTTTTTGATAATCGGCTGCTTTCTTAAATCCGATGACAAGCTCCTGCTGACGGAGCCGGATTTTTCCATGTATCCCATCTTTGCATCGGCTTACGAGAGGCAGACTTGTTATGTGGCCAGAGATAATAGCGGAAACCTTGATATTCCCGCGACTATAGAAACGATTCGGAGAGAGAAAGCGAGCGCGGTGTTGTTTTCCAATCCTTCCAGCGCATTTTCGACGGTTACGGCCAGGGAAAAAATAATGTACCTTGTTGACAATACAGATGCCCTTGTGGTGGTGGATGAAGCTTATATGGATTTTTCCGATCAATCCGTCATTAAGTATGCGGCGAACCGGGATAACCTTATTGTACTCAGAACTTGTTCTAAAGCCCTTGGATGTGCAGGTATACGCCTGGGATTTGCCGTTTCATCGCCAAATCTCGCCAGGGTGCTCAGCGCTTTACGCTCGCCATATAATTTAAACAGTTTGTCCGCGACAACAGGAAGCATCCTACTCTCCGATTCGGAGTATATAAAAAATGCTGTAGCTCACATACTGGAAAACAGAAAGGAGCTTTATGAGGGATTGAAGCTTCTTGAGACAAACCCGGCGATCAAGAAAATCTATCCTTCCGCCACCAATTATATATGCATTTCCACAGATTACGCGGACAGAATATACGCCGAGTTGAAAGAGCGATCCATTCTCGTGCGAAATTTGAAGAATATGCTTCGCATAACCGTAGGAACCAAGGAAGAGAATCAGGCAGTAATAGAGGAGCTTCGCGCCATTATCGAATCCATAAATAACATCAACCAATCTGAAACGGAGGAAAGGGCCAATGAAGAGAGAATGTAGAATCAAACGAAAAACCAAGGAAACAGATATAAGCCTGTACCTTTGCCTTGACGGAAAGGGATCCTGCAACGTGGATACGGGGGTGGGTTTTTTCGATCACATGCTGGAAACCCTCTGTCTCCACGGCGGCTTTGATATGGAACTTTCCTGCAAAGGAGATCTTACGGTGGATTGTCACCATACCGTTGAGGATGTAGGTATCGTCTTGGGTACAGGATTTGCTGAGACATTGGGAGATAAGAAAGGAATCAGGCGTTACGGCATGTTCTCCGTTCCCATGGATGAAGCTCTCGCTATTTGCAACCTGGACATATGCAACCGGCCATATCTGGTCTTCAACGTGGATTTTAATGCTCCTAAAATCGGCGATTTGGATACACAAATGGTAAAAGAATTCTTCTATGCCTTTGCCATGAGTGCGAGAGTTACCTTGCATCTAAATCTTGCCTACGGTGAAAATGACCATCATATAGCGGAAGCGCTGTTTAAAGCTTTCGGGCATACATTAAAGCAAGCTGTGGCAAAATCCGAAAGTGATGAGGTACTTTCGACGAAAGGGAGCTTATAAATGATTCTATTACCTGCAATCGATATTTATAAAGG
>DGEG01000067.1 GCA_002385825.1 Firmicutes bacterium UBA3932
CTTGTTATTGCAATTCAGGATTAATTTTAGTTGATATTTTAGCCGAAAAATCAACTATTTTTATTAACAGATCCTTGTTTTAGCTGATTCTATTCTTTTCTCCAATTATTTAGCGCTTTTCGAAAGAAAAAATCAGCTAAAATAAACTTAAACCGTTTATTTTAGCTGATCTCCGTTTCATGGATTCGCAAAGCATAGCATCATCTTGCCTATATATTTCGCTCTGCCGGTTTTGATCCTGATTCCGTTTAGCCTTGCTTATTCATGTATTCAACGCCGTATTCATCGCGCAATTCAACGATTTTTTCGTTATAAGCGTTCCGCATGGCTATCTCATACAGAGTAGCTTTTATCATTTCTTTTGCTTCCTCGAAAGATTCTGTACCCTGCTTTTTGTCTGTGACTTTAATGATATGATAACCGAATGAGCTCTTCACGATTTCGCTGATCTCTCCGGGTTTCAGCGCAAATGCAGCCTCTTCAAATTCCGGAACCATGGCTCCCCTGCCAAATGTCCCCAGAGAGCCGCCGTTGGCTGCGGATCCGGGATCGATGCTGTGCTCCTTTGCCAATTCGGCGAAATCAGCTCCCGCTTTCAACTCATCGAGGATTTCTTCTGCAAAATCCTCGTCTTCAACCAGTATGTGGCTGGCCGTCACCTCGTCGATGACAAACAGATCCGGGTTCTCATCATAATAGGCCTTCGCCTCTTCGTCCGTCGTCTCCGGCACTGCGGCGCTCAGGTCGTTGAAAAAGGCCATGTTATAATACTGATCAATAAAGAATTGCCTCAAGTATTCATCGGAAATATTATTTTCTTTCATGTAAGCCGCTGCCTGTTCCTGATCTGCAACATATGTGACAAATTCGTCCGCCGCCTCTTCATAATCTTCAGGTAATACATCCGGATCATCCTTATATTCCAGCTTTATCAGGTTCAGGGAGATGTAGTCCTCTAACACCAGGGATTTAATGTATTGTAGATCTTCCGCGGAGATCACGCTCAGATCTATGCCCTGCAAGTAGCAATATAGATATGTGTATTGATGCAAATCACTTTCCGTAATTACTATATCGCTCACTTTAGCAACAGGCTCGTCTCCGGCTTTGTCATCTTTCCCGGCACAGGCGGCAAGGGAAAAAATCATGACAGTTGCCAGCAAGAGGGTTAGGATCTTCTGCTTCTTTAAATTCATTTGAGGTTCTCCTTTATTCATTCGTTTACACACGTATTATTTATGTCGGCTTCGTGCCAAGCGCAATACGCCCTCCGCCAGAAACCGGAATATAGAATAAGTTTGAAGCTTGTGCTTTCTTCATAACGGACTACGCCTTGACGGTCTACGCCGCCGTTAAATTATACGCTATTGATTTAACGTTGTCAAAAACTGAATTGCCTCACTCAACTTGTCATTGCTCTGCAAATTTATACGGATAAAAGGCCTCGGTCCGCCGTGAACGAAGAGACTGTTTCCGTATTTCGCAGCCGCATTGGCGATTTTCTGCGGATCCAAACTCTTTGCATGGCGAAAATCAAATACAAGCTTCCTCTGTTCCTGACGAACCCTCCAAATCCCGTTTCTGCTGGCCATTGCCTTAATTAGAGCGATTTGAATCAGATTGAGAGTCTCTTTCGGAATTTCTCCGAACCGGTCCAAAAGCTCGTCTATTATTTCGCTTCTATCAGCCTCGTCCCGGACGGAAGCTATTTTCTTATACATTTGGAGTTTTACCAATTCGTCCGGAATATAATCTCCCGGAATATGCGCTTCTACGGGGAGCTCTATGCTGGTTTCCATTTCGTCGCCGGGCCGCACTTCGCCGCCGGACAGTTCCTTTATAGTATCCTCCACCAGTTTGCAATATAGTTCGTAACCGATGGTGATCATGTGGCCGTGCTGCTCGGCACCTAAAAGGTTTCCGGCGCCACGGATTTCCAGATCCCGCATGGCGATGTGAAAACCCGCTCCGAACTCGGTGAATTCACGGATGGCCCGCAGCCGTTTTTCCGCCTGCTCCGGCAACACCTTGTCTTTCTGATACATCAGGTAAGCGTAGGCCATGCGATTGGACCGTCCCACCCTGCCCCGCAGCTGATAGAGCTGGGCAAGCCCCAACTTGTCCGCATCCAGAATGATCATGGTATTCACGTTGGGGATGTCGAGACCGGATTCGATAATGGTAGTGGCAACCAGCACGTTGTACTGGTTGTTCACGAATTGCAGCATTATGTCCTCCAACTGCTTTTCACCCATCTGTCCGTGAGCCACCGCCACGGACAGATGGGGTATCAGCTGACGTATATGGGAGGCGATCTTCTGAATGCCACGCACTCTGTTATAGACCACATAAACCTGCCCGCCCCGCTCCAATTCCCGTTCGATGGTTTCCTTAAGCACGCCGTCATCCTGTTCCATAACATAGGTCTGAACAGGGTAGCGATCCTCGGGAGGCTCTTCGATGAGGCTCATATCGCGAATGCCTATAAGCGACATGTGCAGCGTCCTCGGAATAGGCGTTGCCGTGAGTGTAAGGACATCGATATTTTTACGAAGCTGTTTTATCGCTTCCTTATGCTGGACACCGAAACGCTGTTCCTCATCGATGACCAGAAGCCCCAGGTCTTTGAAAGCCACGTCCTTGGATAGCATCCTGTGAGTTCCGATAAGTATGTCGGTCTCACCTTTTTTTACCTTCTTCAGGATTTCAGCCTGTTGGGCCTCCGTGCGGAATCGGGACAACATCTCCACTTTGATGGAGAAGGGTTCGAAGCGTTCTTTGAAAGTATAGTAGTGTTGGTTTGCAAGGAGTGTGGTGGGCACCAGAATCGCCGCCTGTTTTCCGTCGGCAACGCATTTGAAGACTGCCCTGGCCGCCACTTCTGTCTTCCCGTAACCCACATCTCCGCAGAGGAGTCTGTCCATGGGAACCGGTTTTTCCATATCCCTTTTTATCTCACGGATGGAACGCAATTGATCCGGTGTTTCTTCATAGGGGAACATATCTTCAAACTCCCGCTGCCAATGATCGTCCTTTGAAAAAGCATGGCCTTTTTCGAGTTTACGGGCAGCCGATAGGGCAAGCAGCTCCTTTGCCAGGTCCTGTATAGCCTGCTTTGCCCGCAGTTTTGTCTTCTTCCATTCTACGCCTGACAGTTTGTTGATTTTAGGAGCTGTGCCTTCCGCGCCAACATATTTCTGAATGATATCCATGTTTTCCACAGGCACGTAAAGCACGTCTTCCCCTGCGTATTTAATTTTCAGGTAATCCTTTTTCGTCCCCTGTATATCCAACTGGGTCACGCCCAGGAATTTTCCGATGCCGTGATTTTCATGTACTACATAGTCGCCTTTTCGTATGTCGGAAAAAGCTTTGATTCCTCGATGCTCTCCCCCTTCCCGGCGAGTCCTCTTCTGCTTTGCCGTAACAAAAATATCTCTGTCAGAAAAGATGACCAGCTTCTCTTCCGGAAACTCCATACCCGCGGAGAGCACGCCTTCCGCGATCTGTACTCTCCCGTCGAGCCCGCACCGGCTGATAAAGTCCTCCATGTTTTTAACCCTGTCAGAGGTTGAGCAGAGGAGATGAATGCTAAACTTCAACTTATCGTAGCGCAGCAACTCCGCCTCGAAAAAGTCCATCCTGCCGTTAAACACAGTGGCTTGTTTCGAGACCAGGGGAACCATTGCCTTCAGCACTTCCACCCCTTTTGGCTGCTTTTGGAAGGGGGTGAAAACGAAGGCTGCCTTCTGCCGGTAAATCTGCTGAAAGTCACCGAATCCGGAAAAGGCTTCATAATCTTCCGGCACCGCCTCCCCTCGATCCAACATGACCTTGAAGTCTTCCTGGTATTCTTTCTCTGCCAACTCCAGGGCTTCCGCCACCCGATCGGGATCGTCCACCACGACTAAGCCGCCGTCCTTCAGATAGTCCCATAGGAACTCGGTTTTTTCATAAATGTAATGTATGAAATGTTCCAATAGCTGGATGTTAGTGGCGGTTTCAAGGCTTTCCAGTATGTGCCCCTGCCTGGAAGCCAGTTTCTCCCTCTTTTCCCCCGTCAATTTCTTTGCGAAGGCTTCGTATGCTTCTTTAATGCGTGTCGACGCCTGCTCAAAGAGGTAATCCGATTGGATGATGAGCTGAGCAGGAAATATCCGAACCGAATCGATCTCTTCAATGGAACGCTGGGTAAGGGGATTAAAGAATCGTATTGAATCCACCTCGATATCGAAAAGCTCCACACGGCAAGGATGGAGTTGGTTGGGAGGATATACATCTATGATGCCGCCGCGAATGCTGTACTGTCCCCTGGCTTCAACGGATCCTACTCGCTCGTAGCCCATGTATGTGAGCTTGCGCTTCAATTGCTCCAAATCCACCAGGTCGCCGAGCTTCAGATGGATTTCGTTTTTCAGAAACAGCTCTTTGGGTGCCAGTTTTTTTACCGCACTCAATGGGGAGGCTACTACAATGCAATTTTCTCCGGAGGCCAGTGCGGATAAGGCAAAAAGCCACTCTATTAACACATCCTGGCTCTTCGCTTCAAAAGTCATGTGATCTGCCGCTTCCTCGGGAAGCACGTACACATTTTTATCTACAAACAAAGACAGATCCTCTGCAAGCTTCTTCGCCTTTGCATGAGAAGATGTGATGGCAAGAATCTGTCCTTTCTTCTCTCCTGCAATGACTCCCAGAATGGCAGCGGATCTGCTCTCGGAAATACCTGATATGCAACAAACCCCTTCGCTTTCCCGGGCCAGCTGTCTGATGCGATCAAACCGCCCATGACCATTCAGCTCAATCATTCTTTTCGCTGTCCTCTTTCTTCATCGCCTCGTTTATTTTTTTGCGTCCAGGGTTCCCGGCTTCCTCATTTGCTCCATTGCCAGCTTTTCTGAGCACCAGCTCCTTGCCGTTGTATTCGTTCATAGCCTGCTGAATCCCTTTTTCTATTATGCACTCCAAAGCGGATACAGCCCGCAGCACCGCATCCTCCATCAGTTTCTTTTCTTCCTTTCGGAAACCGCCGGTGACATAGTCCGCCAATCTCATTTTCCGCTCTCCCCCGATTCCGATCCTCACCCGGGGGAAATCCTCTCTCTGAATATCATATATAATGGAGCGCATGCCGTTATGAGTGCCGGCGCTTCCCGAAGGACGGATGCGGATTCTGCCCATGGGAAGGTCCACATCGTCGTAAACGACGATGAGATTGAAAAGATCAGGCTTGTAATAGGCCACCACTTCCCTTACGCTTTGTCCCGACAGGTTCATGTAAGTCTGAGGTTTTACAAGCAACACTTTATGGCCGGAGATGATGCCTTCCCCGACCAATGCCTTGTGTTTTATTTTGTTGATTCGGATCCCGTGCTTTTCTGCAAGTTGATCTACCGTGATGAAACCGATGTTGTGCCGCGTATTTTCATACCGTCTGCCGGGATTTCCAAGTCCTATGATAATAAACATGATGCTAATCGAACAACCTGCTGACGGAGTCGTTGGTAAAGATACGAATCATAGCTTCGGCAAACAGCGGAGCTACGGACAGTATCTTCATCTTGTCCAACCTCTTTTCCTCCGGCAACGGGATGGTGTTGAGGAGAATCATTTCCGTAATGGCCGACTCCTGAATTCTCTCGATTGCTGGTCCCGAAAGCACCGCATGGGTGGCGCAGGCATACACGTCTTTGGCGCCCATATCCTTCAGCGCATTGGCAGCATTGGTAATGGTCCCCGCAGTATCGATGATGTCGTCCACAAGGATTGCATTTTTGCCTTCGATATCACCGATGATGTTCATTATCTCCGACACGTTGGCTTTGGGCCGCCTTTTATCGATGATGGCAATGGGTGCGTCAAGAGGATGGGCCATGTTTCTGGCTCTGCCCACGCTGCCGTGATCCGGAGAGACTATAACCAAGTCGTCCAGACGCTTTTCTTTAAAGTATTTAACAAGAATGGGCATTCCTAACAGGTGGTCTACCGGTATGTTAAAGTAACCCTGAATCTGGGCTGCATGAAGGTCCATGGTCACCACTCTGTCCGCTCCGGCCGCGCTTATCAGATCGGCTACCAATTTTGCGGTAATGGGATCCCGGGCTTTTGCCTTACGATCCTGCCTTGCATAGCCGTAGTATGGGATTACCGCATTGATCCTTCCTGCCGATGCGCGTTTCATCGCATCGATCATGATCAGCAATTCCATCAGGTTGTCATTGACGGGATTACAGGTGGACTGAATGATGTATGCATCCACGCCCCGGACCGTTTCCCACAGGTTTACGGATATCTCACCGTCACTGAATTTGCTGACCGTGGATCTTCCCAGGGGCTTGCCCATTATCGATGCGATTTCCTCTGCCAGCTCGGGATTTGAGTTCCCCGAGAAGATTTTAAAATCTGCGAATGCTCCATTCTTCATTGTTCTTATCCTTTCGTTATGTGCTATTTCTTCTTTTTCTTCAGAATTCCACGTTTCTCTACCCAATCCGGAATAATTTCATCCCTGGCCCTGCCGATGCAAAGGGCTCCTTCCGGAACGTTCTTAGTAATGGTAGTTCCTGCGGCAACATAAGCTCCCTTTCCCACCTTGACCGGTGCGATCAGGTTGGTGTTGCAGCCCACAAATGCATCGTCCTCGACTACACAGCGGTTCTTTTCTGATCCGTTATAGTTGACAAAGACTACGCCGCAACCCAAATTCACTCCTGCCCCTACATCCGCGTCGCCTATGTAGGTAAGATGAGAAGCTTTCGCTCCGTCTCCTAATTTCGAGTTCTTTACTTCTACAAAATCTCCTACCTTGACATCTTCGCCGATTTGACAACCGGGACGCAGGTACGCAAAAGGGCCCACCTTAGTGCGACTTCCAATGCTGCTCTCAACGATTACGGAGCATTGGATTTCCACTTGGTCGGCTATAGTGCTGTCTGTAATTTTTGAATTATGGCCTATGGTGCAGTCTTCTCCGATCCGGGTGTTGCCTTTTATGATGACACCCGGTTCTATGACGGTTCCTTTACCGATGCTGACTCCCTCGTCGATATATACGGATTTCCAGTCAACGAACTTGACTCCCGCCTGTATATGTCTCAGGACGATGTTCAGCCGTTCCTTTTCTTTTCGCTGTTCTTCTGCAATGAGCTGTTCAATGCTCATTTCACTTTTATTAATCATAGCATTCGTCCCCCCTATACCAAGGGTTTCAAAAGCGCATGACAGCGCTTCCGTTTAAAGTATACCACCTATGAATTCCCACGTAAAGTGCAAGCAATTACCTGAATTTTGTCTTATTATGCCTTATTCTATTCGGAAACTTACATTCTCGTATTTTATGTTGTATTTCATGTCTGTATTTGGTGTCTGACACTTTTTACAACCTTTGAGGTCACAAAATTAAATCAGACAAGAATTTGGTTTATACTTGTACCTTGTACACGTAACTTGTAAAAAAGTGTCTGTAAAAAGTGTCAGACACCGAATACAAACTTCGGACACAATTTTGGATACAACCAAAAAGGACACCGCTTAAATAAACGGTGTCCTCGAAAAAATCGATAAACGATATAATTTCATATTGTTACTCATGCATTCACTTCTTCTCCAACTACTTCTGCTTCAGCGGCCGGTACAACCTCTGCATCGTTCATTTCAATTGCTTGTGCTGCCTCTGCTTCTTTTTCTTCAGCTTCTACAGCTGTTACTTCCTGCCCTTTTTCTGCTTCTCTTGCTTCGAGAACCTTATGGTACTCTTCAAAAATTGCCTCCTTAATTCGATTTCTCGTTTCTGAGGTTAAGGGATGGGCTATGTCTCGGAAATCGCCTTCACCCATCTTCCTGCTGGGCATGGCTATGAACAAACCGTTCTGCCCTTCAATGACTTTAATGTCATGCACTACGAATTCATCGTCAAAAGTCACCGACACAATAGCACGCATCTTGCCTTCATCGTTGACCTTGCGAATTCTTACGTCGGTTATTTGCATGAATACACCACCTCTCTCACAGTTTCTGGCACGCATCTAATACGGCAGGAAGTAACATATAGCAATTTGTGACATAATTATACCTTTGATTACAATTTTTTTCAAGAAGATTAATATAATTGCTAATTTACTCCATCATCACCAAAAACTGCATACTCCGAAGGTCTTATAACTTCAATAGTCTTTTTCTGCTCGTCCACTTTGCCCAGATAGAGCAGAGGATAGTATTCATCGATTACTTTTTTGCGAGGTTCCAACGAGGCGATGACTACGCCGGTGCCGACCACCTTGACGTCAAATTCTGAAAGAACATCCATGATGCCTTTGATGCTGCCCCCGGCTCTCATGAAATCGTCAATAATAATGGCCTTCTTTCCCGGCTCTACCGCACGCTTTGCAAGAGATAACTTTTGAATCCGATCTGATGATCCGGAAAAATAATTGATGCTCACGGTGGAACCTTCGGATATACGGCTTTCCCGGCGAACTACTACAAGGGGAAGATTCAGCATATGGGCCGTCATATATGCCACGGGGATGCCTTTTGTCTCGATGGTCACCACGTAATCCGCGCCGGAATCTTGAAATTTCTCGGCAAACATTTCAGCCACATTGTTGATTATATGTGAATCAAACATAAGATCGGATGTATAGAGAAAACCGCCGCCTAAAATACGACTGCCGTCGGATAGCCTTTCAGCCAGCTCGTTGAGCAGGTTCTCCCTTCTTAGAGAAGATACGGTAGGAATGAAGCGAATCCCTCCTTTAGCGCCTGCTGTGGTCTCGATGGAACCCAGCTCCAGTTTGGCCAACAGCTTCTTGGCTGCAGAGACATCTTCGCTGACGGTGGATTTCGCCGCTTGAAAAAGTTTACAGAAATAACTCAAAGAGAAGACGCGATTAGGATGGCTGGAAAGGATTTTGACGATAGCGCCGACCCGTTCTGTTCGCTTCATTGCTGGCCTCCTTGGCAAGAAAAAAATATGCTTTTGACAAATTAATCTTATTCTGATTCTATCTTTTTGTCAATTTTACTAATTTACAGTATTATTTTTCAGTGTCTATGTTATAATTTAGTATAAGCGGCACACGGGGATAGAGCCCCGTGTGTGGTTTTCAAATCAGGGGACAATCTTTACTATGGGACCTCTCCGCAGGTCCTCATATTTAATGGAGGAAATGCATGCAGGATCTTTCAGAATACAAACACATTCATTGCGTCGGCATCGGGGGCATCGGCCTCTCTGCCATTGCAAAGATTCTTTTATCCCGCGGATTTTGGGTTTCAGGTTCCGATTTAAAGCCGGGGGAAATTACCGAAAAGTTGAAAAACCAGGGTGCGCTGATTTTTACGGATCACGACGAGAGCAATGTTCAAGGATCTGATCTGGTAGTATATTCTTCCGCCGTATCACAGGACAACCCGGAGCTGGTGGCGGCCAGACGAAACGGAATTCCTATCGCCACAAGGGCTGAAGTACTGGGGCAACTTATGAAGGAGTTCAACCACAGCATCGCCGTGGCAGGCACTCATGGCAAAACCACCACCACATCGATGATCGCTTTGATCCTCGAAAATGCAGGTTACGATCCTACGATTTTGACCGGGGGAAATTTATCCGCCTTCAATGATAATGTTAAAGTGGGAAAAGGTGATTTCATTGTTACGGAAGCCTGTGAATATATGGACAGCTTCCTGAGCCTTCATCCTAAATACAAAATCATACTTAACATAGACTCAGATCATCTGGATTACTTTAAAGATATCGATCATATCGTCAGTTCCTTTGAGCGGTTTGCCCGCCTTGAGCCGGATGACGGGGTGGTCATAGCATATACCGCCAACCCCTTTGTCCTTTCCATCGTGAAGAACCTGTCCTGTCGGGTTATCACCTTCGGGCTTGATGAACAGAGCGATTATTATGCGAAAAACATCCAGTTCAATTCTCTGGGGATGCCTTCTTTTGATCTGTTTTATAAGGGAGAGAAACTCGGGTTCCTGCAATTGGCCGTACCCGGCGAACACAACATCATAAATGCCCTGGCGGCGACTGCCTGCTCCAGGGACCTGGGAGTGAATACAACACATATCATCTCCACGCTGGAGAACTATACGGGAACCCAGCGACGCTTCGACATCATAGGCGTTTCGAAAAACGGAATTCGCGTGGTAGACGATTACGCCCATCATCCTACCGAAATCAAAGCTACCCTTGCGGCAGCCAAGAATATTCCCCATAAAAATCTGTGGTGCCTCTTCCAGCCCCACACCTACACCAGGACACTCGCCCTGTTTGACGAATTTGCAAACGCGTTTCAACTGGCGGACAAAGTGATTCTTGCCGAGATTTATGCGGCCAGGGAGAAGAATATATATAAAATAAGTTCTAAAGAACTGCTGGCGGAGATCAAGCGCACCCATCCCGAAAAAGAAATATATTACTTCGAAAGCTTTGATGAGATTGCCAACTTCGTACTCAATAACGGGGAATCCGGCGATTTGGTCATTACCATGGGGGCCGGCGATATCTACAAAGTGGCGGAAATTATCCTGTCCAAATCATGAGACGATCAAAAAATCAAAAGGGACAGTCCCTTTTGATTTTTTGCTAATAGTATCGGTTGTATCGGTTGCTCCAGTACTGATCGTCCCAGCGGGCGATTTCCTGTTCTTTCAGCCGCCTGTACTTCTCCTGACGCTGCTGCCTCCTGATCCTGCGAACCTTCACCTGATGGCGCTTCACTAAAATATACATGACCAGCAGCAACAGCAAAACGACCACCGAATATATAACCACTTTTTGAATCTTTTCTTCCGTACTGTCTTCTATTCCTATAACGGACAGCCAACCTCCTCTGTCAACGAACTCAGCGATCACCGCATCGTATTCACCGATTAGCTCATCCCCTAAATAAAGCTTGACGATTCCCGCTTTCTGTCCCTGCTCTACAGGAGCTTCCACGGAATCAAACAGCTCAACCTCCGTCCTGAGCAAACTATTTGAGGCTTCGGCAGGCAAGGTGGCATGTACTTCATTGGGAAGAATAACTTTAACCCGCTTCACCGATCCTCTCTGAACGGGTACATCTCCTAAATCCTTTCCCGATTCCAGAACGTTTACCGTCTTATAGTTTTCAAATCCGTAATCGAGAAGAGTGATGCAATCCTGAAACCGCCCCATATCCGTGGAGGCCATGGTAACCGCGATAAGTTCCGTTTCGCCTCGTTTGGCTCCGGCCACGAGACAGCCCCCGGCCTGGCTCGTATATCCGGTTTTAATTCCCGTTACTCCTTCATATTTACAGCCCCGCACCTGACCGTTCACCGTGACCGTGTGCAGGTTATCGTAAAGCATCCGGTTCGTATTGTAAAAATACCGGGTTTCCTGAAGGTTGGTGGCTTCCATCGTGTATTGGTAAGTGGATACGAAATGGCGGAAAGTCTCGTTTTTCATCGCGTACTTGGCAATCATGGCCAGGTCATAGGCTGTGGAGACATGAGCCTCGTCGTGGAGGCCGTGGGGGTTAACAAAATTCGTATTTAATGCGCCCAACTCCGCCGCCTTTTCATTCATCATCTTGGCAAAAGCTTCCACGGTACCCGCGATATTTTTGGCAAAAGCTACAGCCGCGTCGTTGGCCGACTCCAGCATCATGCCGTACATGACTTCTTCCGCCGTCACGTCTTCACCCTCAAGGAGGTAAATCCTGCTTCCGCCCGTAAATGAAGCCTCTTCATCAATTACCAGCTTCTCTGAAAGATCCAGATTTTCCAATGTAAGAATGGCAGTCATGATCTTGGTGGTGCTGGCCGGATAATGCTTGTCATGAATATTTTTTTCATACAGTATTTCACCGGTTGTGGCGTCGATTAAAATGGCGCTCTT
The DNA here is from genome assembly GCA_002385825.1 of Firmicutes bacterium UBA3932. Lineage (GTDB taxonomy): Bacteria > Bacillota > Clostridia > Peptostreptococcales > Anaerovoracaceae > UBA1426. Next base: position 11,876 of record DGEG01000067.1, read on the forward strand.
GCCGATGAGATCCAATTCCCGTGTATTTGCACAAACAAAATCTATCGATCCAAAAAGAACGAATAAGGTCAATATTATGGAAAGAAATTTTTTCATATTTCAACCAGTCCTCAGCTATTTCTTTTTGAAGAAAAAGTCGGTGAGCTCGTATCCGTTATCGAAGTTGAGACCTTTCTTTCCCGATGTCTCGGCGAATGTCCTCGAAGGATCCTCCTCCTTTTGATCCGTACTGTCGTACATCACAAAAGGCACCGGCTCACCCAGGTGCGTCCGGATGCGAATTGGTGTTTGATGATCCGGCAACATCAGGAATCTATAGTTTTCGCCGGAGCGATTAAAATACTCCACCAAAGGACCGACAATTTTTTCGTCGATGAGCTCCAGCGACCGGATCTTGCCCGCCAGATCGCCTTGATGGGAACATTCATCAGGACCTTCGAGATGCAGGAATACAAGATCGTACCCTTCCTCGAAGGATTGAATGGCAGCCGCAACCTTACCCTCGTAGTTGGTGTCGATGGTGCCCGTAGCCCCTTCCACTGCAACGGCTTTAAGCCCGGCGCAGAGACCTATTCCTTTAATCAGATCCACTGCGGATACGGTCACACCCTTCACTTTATATTTATCGTACATAGGAGTCAGGTTGGGCTTTCGCCCCTGCCCCCAAATCCATATTGAATTGGCAGGATTAAGGCCTTTTTTAACCCTCGCCTGATTGACCGGGTGTTGGGAAAGCAGTTTATAGCTTTCCTTCATCATATCTTTTATAAACTCGGACCCCGCTCCTCTGGGCAGGTGATCTCCCACCCTTTGGTCAAGCACGTCGTGGGGAGGCGTAAGCTCATAATCGGCGCTTCCGTCTTGTACCACCATGGCATGCCGGTAGCTGAATCCGGTGTAAAAATGAATCTTATCTGTTGAAAAAGCCTCGTTGATTGCTTTTAGCAGCTCTGCAGCTTCTTCAGTGGTAATGTCACCGGCGCTGTGATCCACAATGGTCAAGTCTTCATAATCGCCCTCGCCTTTAAGCGTAACCAGGTTGCAGCGGAAAGCCACATCCGTAGGCGACAATTCCACGCCCATGCTCACCGCTTCCAAAGGCGATCTTCCCGTGTGATATATTTTAGGATCGTAACCCATCACGGATAAATTCGCCGCATCGCTTCCCGGGGCCATTCCTTCAGGTATGGTATTTACCATGCCTACAGTTCCCCTGGCCGCCAACGAGTTGATATTTTTAAGATTTGCCGCTTCAAGAGGCGTTTTCCCTCCCAAAGCCTCCATAGGCTCATCGCCTGCTCCGTCCGTAACCAAAATCAGATACTTCATTATATATTCCTGCGTCCCCTTTTCTATTCTTCTTCAGCGCAAGACAAGACTCCCATGCGCTGACTGCCGTTTGGCTTTCGACATTTTTTGATATGTACTGTATTAGTGTACCACAGAAGAAGAGCCTTGAACAAGCTTTAAAAAGAATAAAAAAGGTTGTCCTCCGGGCACAAAAATATTCGCATTTTTTAATCAATGTGATATAATAGCCGATATACAAAAGCGAGTATATTTATGCGTTTATGCGGTATAACCCCCAAAACCCATAAACGCCGCTGCAGCACAGTCAAGAAAACCGGCCTTCGGGCTTTTTTTCGGACCTTGATTCGTATAAATTGACCTAATGAGTTGGAGGTTATATATATGAGCGAAATCAGTACATCAGAAAGGGTTTACAATTTTTCTGCCGGACCTTCCACCTTGCCTCTTCCGGTATTGGAGAAAGCCGCAAAAGAAATGACCAACTACCGGGGCAGCGGCATGTCTGTCATGGAGATGAGCCACCGTTCCAAGGAGTTCGCCCGGATTATCGAATTGGCCGAGCAGGATCTCAGGGATCTGATGAAAATACCGGATTCCTATAAAGTACTGTTTCTGCAGGGCGGAGCTTATCTGCAGTTTTCCATGGTGCCCATAAACCTCTTTCGGAATTCCAAAAAAGCAGATTACATTATAACAGGAAGCTGGGCAAAAAAAGCGGCTCAGGAAGCCGCCAAGCTGGGACAAGTGAATATAGTGGCTTCATCGGAACCGGATACCTTCACTTATATCCCCGAATGGAAAAAAGAAGATTTTACGGCAGACGCAGATTATTTCTACATCACATACAATAATACAATCTACGGCACAAGATACACGTCCCTTCCCGATGTGGGGGATGTCCCGCTGGTGGCTGACCTCTCTTCCATGATTCTATCCGAGGAACTGGACATCACCAAGTTCGGCCTGGTCTTTGCAGGAGCGCAGAAAAACATCGGTCCCGCCGGGCTGACCATTGTCATTATCCGGGAAGACCTGATCGGACATGCACCGTCAGACACTCCCAGCATGTTGAATTATAAGACTCATGCCGACGCCGGCTCCCTGTTCAACACGCCTCCTTGCTATTCCATCTATATGGCGGGGCTCACCTTCCAATGGATCAAGGAACAGGGCGGAGTAGCAGCCATGCAAAAGAAAAACGAGGAAAAGGCCGCACTCCTATATAATGCCATCGATGAGAGCTCACTGTTCCGCTGCCCGGTGGCCAAAAAGGATCGCTCCCTGATGAACGTGGTCTTTGTCACCGGCGATAAGGCCTTGGACAAAAAGTTTATTGCCGAAGCCAAGGAACACGGTCTTGTCAACCTGGGCGGTCACCGCAGCGTAGGCGGCATGCGCGCCAGCATCTATAACGCCATGCCTTACGAAGGGGTGGAGGCTTTGGTGGATTTCATGAAGAAGTTTGAAAAGCAGAACGGATAATTGCGTTTAGTTTTTGGAGCGCAGGGTTACCCTCCCGCTCGACGGCTACGCGCTGCGTGCCGTACGATCTAGACGGTCCGTCCTGCCTGGTTGGCACTTGCTTGTACTCGCTGGAGTGCAACCCTACGCTCCAAAAACAATAACAATTGCAAATTGTGTCTGACACCTTTTGCAACTTCGCTTTACAATCAGAATCAAAACGCTTATAAGTATACATAAGATAGACAAGGAGCATCAGCAAATGTTTAAGATAGCAACACTCAACAAAATCTCAGAAAAAGGAATTGCCTGCTTTAGCGACAACTACGAGTTCGTGGATAATCTGGATGAGGCTCATGGAATTATTGTCAGAAGCCATGACATGAGGTCTATGGACTTTTCCGATAACCTGTTGGCCATAGCAAGGGCCGGCGCCGGCGTCAACAACATCCCTCTGGACGTCTGCTCGAAAAGAGGCATCGTGGTCTTCAATACCCCCGGTGCCAACGCCAACGCCGTCAAGGAACTGGTTCTGACAGGGCTGCTCATGTCAGCGAGGAACCTGACCAGTGCCATCGCATGGACAAAGAGCCTGACCTCCACATCCGACATCCCAAAGACCGTGGAAAAGAACAAGTCCAGATTCGCAGGGCACGAAATAAAAGGTAAAACCCTCGGCGTCATCGGGCTGGGCGCTATCGGAGTAATGGTGGCTAATGCCGCCGAATGCCTGGGCATGAAAGTGTACGGATATGATCCTTATCTCTCCATCGCTTCCGCTCACGAGCTTTCCTCTTCCGTGCAGCTCGTAGATGCCCTGGATTCCCTTCTGCCCCTTTGCGATTATGTGACCATCCACGTTCCTTTTATGGAAAACACCAAGGAAATGATCAATAAAGAGCGATTCAAGCTCATGAAAAAAGATGTCTGCCTTCTTAACTTCTCCCGGGATCAGATCGTAAAGGAAGACGATGTGTTGGAAGCCATTGACCAAGGCATTATCCGCACCTACGTCACCGATTTTCCCAACGAGAAATTCCTCGACAGGGAGGAGATCATCTGCATTCCTCACCTGGGGGCGTCAACCCGCGAATCGGAGGATAATTGCGCCGTAATGGCTGCGGAGGAAATGATCGACTATCTGGAGAACGGAAATATCCGCAATTCCGTCAACTTCCCAACCTGCAGTCTGGGGCTCCCCTCCACTCCGGCACGCCTTGTTGTTCTGAATAAGAACATCCCCTCCATGCTTGGAAGGATTACCGGCGTTTTAGCCGATATGAATATCAACATAAGCGACCTGATCAACCGCAGCAAAGGCGATTATGCGGTTACCCTGGTGGATCTTGATTCAAAGGTGGATGAGCAAGAGATTAAAAAAGCGCTGGATTTCGAAGGGATTATATCCGTTCGCGTCATCTAAATCTCTTCTCGGGTCTCCTCGAGAGCGGCGTTGAAAACGATGCCGATGACCATGACGTATCCGAGAATATAAAACCAGATCAATAGACCAATTACTGAGGCAAGTCCCCCGTAAAAAATATCGTAATTAGAAAACCTGGACATGTAAAACGAATAAACCCACGTGACCACCAACATCCCGGCGGAAGTCAATACGCTCCCCGGGATGATTTTTTTTAAGGCGATCTTTTCACTGGGAAGGATGTAATTGATGAAGGTAATGCCGAAAAAGTATAGGGCTATGCCCAGCGGCCAGCGCAGGATATACCAGACCTCGTAAAAATGAAGCGGAACCTTCAGAATTTCCTCCACATAAAGGCTGGTCACATCCATTATGGGCTTTCCGTAAACTAAAATTGCCAGACCGAAGGCCATAAGGAAAATAGTTATAATCACCGTAAACATGGCGCGCAGCCGTTCCCTGAAGAAGCCTTTGCCGGAATTCAATCCGGTGTAGGTATAATTCGCTATCCTTATGAGCGAATACTGGGCTTTGGAAGCGGACCAGAGGGCGAAGAGGATAAACAGAGCGCTTATGGTTCCCGATGGCGTGTAATCCATATATTCAGTCAACGATTTCACAACCTCTGCCGAAATGTATTCTTCCAACATCCTTCCTATCACATCCACGGGAAGAGCGAAAATGCCCATGAGCTCACCGGTAATGATAAAAAGAGGCACCATAGACATGAGGAAAAAGAAGGCCAGTTCAGCGGCCACTCCTTGATAATACGGCTTTCTCATTCTAACGAATACATTTATCAGAACATTTTTGACCCTTTTTTTATTCATTATCATCCGACCCTGTCCCGCAGCTGCTTTTGAAGAGCCTGTAAAGCTCTCGCCCTGTGGCTGATCTGGTTTTTGACTTCCTTTGGCAGTTGGCCGAAGCTTTCCTCATACCCGTCCGGAGCGAAGAGCGGATCGTAACCGAACCCGTTTTCTCCCAGGGCGCTATATAGTATATGTCCGTAACACTCGCCCCTTGCAACCAATACATCGTCGGGAGAAAAAACCATGGTGATCACGGAAACGAACTTTCCCCGTCTTTTTTCCCAAGGCACGTCTGCGAGAAGCCGGAGCAGCTTTTCGTTGTTCTTTGCATCGTTACCCTCCTCTCCCGCAAACCTTGAGGAATAAACACCGGGAGCTCCGTCGAGGACATCCACCATCAATCCGGAATCGTCGGCTATAGTGGGCAAGCCGCACATCTTATGGATTTCCATGGCTTTTTTCAGGGAGTTCTCCTCAAAGGTGGTTCCGTCCTCTTCAATTTCAATATCCGGTATGCCCGCCTCTTCCCTGGATACGACCTCAAATCCGAAAGGTCCGATAATAGCGTTGATTTCTTCCACCTTATGCTTATTCTTCGTTGCAGCTACTACTTTCATTCGACCATTCCCTTTTCTGAACATTCTTTTGGATGTAAGATTAAGCTACAAATAATTAATGCACCATAATTTTTCTTGCCTTAAAAGTCACACACGGGGTTTTCCCCCGTGTGGTGAACACTCAATATATGATAACTATTATTTATTCCTGGCTGTGAATAACATCTATTACTTTGTAGCCGTTTTCTTCCAGCTTCTTTTCGATTGATTCCGTATTTATTGCATTTGTTCGTATCACCACATCGCTTCTTCCGGCAGTTCCGCGGTAGGCAACGATATGGGTAATGTTGGCGTCTTCCGAACTGAATATCTGCCCGATGTCAGCCAGCGCTCCCGGTACGTCTGCGGCATTTATGGTAATCCGGCTGCCTGCATTGCGGAATCCGAACAAGTCAATGAAAGCGTCAAAGATATCGCTCTCTGTAATGATTCCCACCAGCTTCCCGTCCTCCTGCACCACTACAAGGGTACCCACTTTATTGTCCCGCATGAGCAATGCGGCTTCTTCTAAAAGGGCGTCGGGGCCGATACTAATGACCTCTTTGCTCATGGCATCGCTGACTTTGGTCTTGGATAGCAGATAATTAAGTTCATAGATACTCAGCGTTGTGGCTTTTGTAGGAGAAACTTTCTGAATATCCGTATTCGTCAGCATCCCCACGACCCGGTCTCCCCGAACCACGGGCACTCTCTTGAGATTCTTTTGCCGCATCAGCTCGATGACCTCGGTAATCGGCGCGTCTGCCTCAATCGTATAGGGATTGGCAGTCATTCTGTTCTTTACATACATCAGGACCCCTCCTTCTACTATCCGCCTAGATAGGCTTTCTGGATTCTGTCACTCTTCATCAGCTCTTCACCCGTACCGGTAATAACGATAGATCCGGTTTCTAATACATATGCTCTGTTTGCGATGGATAGAGCCATACTGGCGTTTTGTTCCACCAGAAGTACCGTCGTCCCCTCACTGTTGATGTTCTTGATGATCTCGAAGATCTCTCTGACGAGCAGCGGTGCAAGTCCCATAGAAGGCTCATCCAAAAGAAGGAGCCTGGGCTTTGACATGAGAGCCCTGCCTATTGCCAGCATCTGCTGCTCTCCTCCGGAAAGGGTGCCTGCCGTCTGCTTTCTTCTATCCCCCAGGATGGGGAAAAGTTCGTAAATGTGTTCTATATCCTTTTTTATACCCTGCTTATCTTTCCTTAAAAAAGCGCCTAATTCCAAATTTTCAAGCACGGTCATTTCGGGGAATATCCTCCTGCCCTCCGGAACTTGGGATAAGCCCAGCTCCACTCTTTGGGGCGCAGGAAGATTTGTGATGTCCTTCCCTTCCAGAATCACTTGACCGCTGGTAGCTTTTATAAGGCCGGAGATTGTCCGCAGTGTGGTTGTCTTTCCCGCTCCGTTTGCCCCGATAAGCGTAACGATTTCTCCCTTATCTACTGTCAGGGAGACGTCCTTCAGTGCATGGATTACGCCGTAATGAACGTTCAGGTTTTTAATCTCAAGCATTGCTGTTCTCCTCCCCTAAATAAGCCTCAATAACGCGTTTATTGGACCGGATCTCCTCCGGCTTTCCGGAAGCGATCAGCATGCCGTAATCCAGCACATATATGCGTTCACAGATTTTCATGACCAATGACATGTCGTGCTCGATGAGCAGAATGGTAAGGTCAAATTCCTTGCGGACCCATTTAATCAGCTCCGTCAGCGCTGCCGTCTCCTTGGGATTCATTCCCGCCGCCGGCTCGTCAAGCAACAGCAGGGATGGCTTCGTAGCCAGAGCCCTGGCGATTTCCAGATGCCTCTGCTCGCCGTAAGGAAGGTTTTTCGCCAGCTCGTTTTTCTTATCTTCCAGGTTAAAAATTTTAAGCAGTTGTTCCGCTTCCTCAAGCATCCGCTTCTCTTCGCTGTAGAACTTATTAAAGCGCAAAAACGAAGTAAACATGCCGTAATGAATGTTGTGATGCATGGCGATGCGCACGTTGTCCAACACCGTCAAGTCCTTGAAAAGGCGTATATTCTGGAAAGTCCGGGCCAGGCCCTGCTTGGTTACATTATACGGTTTCATCCCGGCCAGCTCTATTACGGTCTTCTCCCCAGCCGCGCTCCCTTCACTGCTCGAGTCTCCTTGTCCGGTTATAGGAGTCTCTTTCTCGAAAAGGATGCTTCCTGAGCTTGGAACATATACGCCGGTCAACAGATTGAAAACCGTAGTTTTGCCGGCTCCGTTGGGACCGATGAGGCCTACGAGCTCACCTTTTTCAATTTCTATGCTCACATTGGAGACGGCTGTCAGACCGCCAAAGGATTTCGTCAGTTTTTCTACTTTCAGTAACGGCATCTAACGCCCCTCCTTTTACTGTATTCTCTCTTCTTTTCTTCCGAACCGGAAGCGCAATATATCGGTAATTTCCGTGGTCCCCATGAGTCCCTTCGGCCGGAAAATCATGATGACGATCAGCACGACGGCATAGAGAATCATTCGAATTTCCGTAAAGGACTGAAGGAATGTGGTGATTAAGGCCAGCAAGGTAGCCGCAATAACCGATCCGGTGATGCTGCCCATTCCGCCCAAAACCACGATGACCAGAATATCGATGGACTTGAGGAAACCGAAAAGTCCCGGTTTGATGAAGTAGAAATAGGAAGCATACAGCGCACCTGCGATTCCCGCGAAAAACGCACCGATGGCAAAAGCCATTACCTTGTACTTGGTGGTGTTAATCCCCATGGACTCGGCAGCGATCTCGTCTTCACGGATGGAGATGCAGGCTCTGCCCTGGGAAGACCGTATAAAGTTATTTATCAGAACCACCGACGCAGCCGTGAATATAAAGAGCCAGGTCCAGTTTGTGAACCGTGGAATACCGTTCAACCCCGCTGCGCCGTTGGTGATTTCCAAATTAAGAAATATTACACGAATGATTTCCGCCATGCCCAGGGTGGCGATGGCCAGGTAGTCTCCTTTCAGCCGCAGGGTGGGGATGCCGATAAGTATCCCTACAAGCGCGGCCAATACCGCCCCTGCAAACAAACCGATAAGAAATCCTGCCATGGAGTTCATCTGCATGTTGATGATGGCGCAGGTATAAGCGCCGATAGACATGAATCCCGCATGACCCAGGGAGAATTGTCCAGTAAAGCCCGTAACCAGGTTGAGACTCACGGCGAGGATGATATTGATGCAGATCAGCGCAAGGGTAATCTCATAAAAAGGATTAATAATGCCTGTGATGATAAGACCTAATACTGCGGCATAAAGCAGCAGCAAGCCTCCCAGTATCAATAAATTTTTCTTCGATAATGCCTTCATCTCTACACCTTCTCTCTAATGTTTTTGCCCAGTAGTCCGGAAGGCTTCAAGATCAGAATAAGGATGAGGAATGCGAACACCACCGCATCACGGTACAGGGAATACCCATAGCCGGATACCAGGGTTTCCATGATGCCGATGGCCATTCCGCCGATCATGGCGCCGGGAATGTTTCCGATTCCGCCGAAGACGGCGGCGATAAACGCTTTCAGTCCGGGCATGATTCCCATAAGCGGATCTATAGAATTATAATAGATACCCACCAGTACACCCGCCGCTCCAGCGAAGGCAGAGCCGATAGCGAAGGTGATGGATATGGTGTTGTCGACTTTGATGCCCATGAGCTGAGCCGCATCCCGATCGATGGATACTGCCCGCATGGCCTTTCCCGTCTTGGTTTTGTGCACGATGAACTGAAGGAGGATCATCAGAGCAATGGCCGTAACAACTATGTATATCTGTTGCGTGTTAATTAACACATTACCCAGGTGGAAGACTTTATTGGACAACAGCACCGGATAAGACCTGACCTCGGCACCTACGAAGAACATCATAACGTATTCAAGGAATAGGGAAACACCGATGGCCGTGATCAACACCGCAATTCTGGTGGACCCTCGCAGGGGCTTGTATGCTATGCGCTCTATGGTCATGCCCAGCACCGCGCATGCGGCCATGGAAATGAGAAGTGCGGGTAAAAAGCCCAACTGCGCATAGGTGGTTGCCGCAAAGCCGATATAAGCGCCGATCATGTAAACATCTCCGTGAGCGAAGTTGATCAGCTTGATAATTCCGTAAACCATGGTATAGCCCAAGGCAATCAATGCGTAAATACTGCCTAAGGAGATACCGTTTACCATCTGCTGCATGAATTGATCCAAGATTCGTACCTCCAAGCTATAAATTCGTGCGCTGTGATGTAAACAACTGCAAAATGAATAATTTAGGTTAGAGTTTGTCACCCTAACCTAAATATAATACTATATTTGTTCTTGACGTGTCAAACCCGCAGAACGCCTTTATGCGCACCATTTTATTACTGCTTTTATCGCTCTATTATTGCGGATCTACTTTAATACTGCTGGCCTGAGCTCCGTCCTTAAGCTCGATTACCACAGCCGCTTTAATCGGGTTGTGATCTTCACCCATATCGAAGGATCCTGTAACTCCTACAAATCCTTTTGTAGCGACCAGCGCATCCTTGATGGCCTCGGGATCAAGAGAGTCGGCACGTGCAATGGCATCAGCGATGAACTTGCCGAGGTCATATCCCAATGCGTGGAATGCGTTGGGTTCGGAACCGTACTTATCCGTAAACTTCTCGATGAATTCCTGTACCAGGGGATCCTCGTCAAGAGATGAATAGTGGTTGGAGAAGTAGATGTTGTTCAAAGCTTCCGGTCCGGCAAGCTCCAGCAGCACCGGAGAATCGAATCCGTCTGCACCGAGAATGGGCGCATCAATGCCTTGGCCTCTGGCCTGCTTGATAATGAGTCCGGCTTCCTGATAGTATCCGGGGATGAAGATTACGTCGAAGTCTTTGCCCTTGATGCTGGTTAAGATTGAGTTGAAGTCTTTATCCTTGGCAACATAGCCTTCATGAGCAACGATGGTGCCGCCGCCGGCCTCAAAGGTTGCCGTGAAGTTCCTGGCAAGACCTTCGGCATAGTCGCTGGACTTATCCTGAATGATTACTGCTTTTGTAGCGTTGAGGTTGTTCAATGCAAAGGTTGCCATTGTAACACCTTGGAAGGAGTCGTTGAAGCAGAGACGGAAAACGTACTCGTTAACATTGCCCTTCGCGTCGGTGGTTACTCCCTCGTCTGCCGTAGCAGAAGCGGAGATGACAGGAATTTTGTTCTGCATTGCTACAGGAATTGTAGCCATGAAGTTTCCGGATGTGGCAGGTCCGAGGCAGGCAACTACGCCCTCTTGGGTCATTAGCCTGGTAGCAATGGATGTGGCTTCAGCTGATTCTGATTTATTATCCTGAATAATCGGTACAATTTCTATACCGTTGATTCCGCCTGCAGCATTGATCTCATCAAAAGCCATCATAATACCGTCTTTTGAAGCTTGACCGTATGTGGCAACTTCACCGGAAAGCTCATAGTTAATACCGATCTTTACTTCTGTAGGGGTTTCACCCTCATCGCCCCCGTTATCTGCTCCGCCGCCACCGCAGCCGACCAGTAAACCTAAGGCGAGAATAAATGTCAGAAATAAAAAAAATGCCTTCTTTTTCTTGTTCATAAAGTTTCGCACCACCTTCATTAATATTAGTATACTTTTACGCTTTTCGTTTCATAATAATGGTTTTTGTTCTTATTGTCAATAAATATTTAAATTATTTGTGCCCGATTAACAAATTTTGTATTTGGTGTCTGTATTCGGTGTCTGACACTTTTTACAACCTTTGTAAACAAGAACTTTCGTCCTTATTTAAAACATGGCTACTATTACCCTATTTATATAGACAAAAATAATGGTCAATAGCGAAATCTTGTCTACCTTGCCTTTCAAAAGTAGACAATTGTCAGGAACCGTGACCGGAATCTGTCTAATTGGAACCCTCAAGTTAGACAAGAAATTAAGATGCAAATTATTTATGTCTATTTTTGGCCTACAAAATAGACAAGAATTTATGATAAACAATTAATGTTGTTTATTTTTATGCTCTGGAGTAGACAACAATTAATTATGCGGAATGAAAGTTGGCTACTTTCAGATCCCAATGTAGACAAGAAATAAAATAACAAAATGATAATTGTCTACTTTCAACTTTTTATATAAACAGAAATCCGCTCGTAACCTGTTTCTTGCTTATCTGATTTCTGACGCAAAGATGAAAAGCTAACCATCCGGCATGATTTCATGCAAAATGGTTAGCTTTGTCGAGATACGAAGCAAAAAAAAACCATCCACGCGTCAAA
>DGEG01000069.1:0-9199 GCA_002385825.1 Firmicutes bacterium UBA3932
AAGACATTTCTTATCTGCCTGAGCAACAAGTCTTCAATCTTCTGCCCCGTTAAACTGGTATATCGTCCCGTCGTATCCCTGCCGCGAACGCGTCCCGTGTATTTCTTCCGGTATTCCTCCGGATGCATGCCGAACCACTGGATAAAATATTTAAGATAATACCGCACCGCCGAAAAACCCGACTCCATGGAAATCGTGCTGATTTTCTTATCCGTGCCTAAAAGCAGCTTTTCCGATTCCTCCACCCTGATAAAGTTGAGCAGTTCCTGGAAACTGAGACCCGTAGACTCTTTAATGAAATGGGACAGGTAGTAGATGCTCAGATGCTCCCTTTCGGCGATTTCCGTTAAGGTCAGACGGCGGCTGTAGTTTTCATACATGTATTCTGTGATCCGATTCAGTCGGTTGGCCAGGACCTCTTTACCCTTATGTTTGGGCTCGTGGACAAACTTACCGTCCTCCATCACAAAATATTGGAAATTCTGTATCAGGCAATCGATCATCTCATGGGCAAGATCCACTATTCTTTTCTCGTAACCTTGCTCTCCCCTTAGGGTTTCCAAAGCGATCCGCGACAATATTTCCTGTAATTCCTCAAGGCTCTCGTCCTCGGCGCCATTCATGTCGGTTATGAAAAAGCTATTTCGCAGGATTTCGTAGTAACGGCAGAAATACGAGAGATTTAACTGCAAAATAAGGACTACGTTGGGTTCGCCCAAGGTGTAATAGCTGTGGATTTCCCTGTCGTTGAGTATGTATATGTCCCCTTCTCTCATGTCGAAGTTATAGTAGCCGTTTTTCAGCCTCACACTGCCCTGGAGCACATACACCACTTCGAGATCGTTGTGGAAATGGATGGGATACTCCTCAATGTTCATCACGAAACAGTTCACCGGCAAGTCTTCCTTGTAGACAATGTTTTCCTTTAACATAGCTTGTCCTTTCTGCAGTTGTATCTTTAGGTTTTATGTTAACTAATGTTTGGATGTTTGCGAACATATTTCAACATTATAACAATGTCGAAATATGAACATTTTTGTCACTTTTCCACACAAAAAAATTTTTTGTATACAAAGTTATACACGGGGGCCTGTGGAAATTGCCAAAGTCTAAGATCCTTGAAATTTAGCGGATCTTATTCAAAATTTCTAATAATAGGAAAAAGTTATCCACAGCCTGTTCTCATTTTATTAATAACCTGGTCCCATTCCGTAAAATTCCTGCCATCTCACCCGCGATTGTCGATAATCTGAAGGGGAGGCTTACCCTCTTTTCCCGTATACTCCATAATTCCACGGTAGATGCACTCGGCAATTTTTCGCTGATAATCATCCTGGTTGAGCAGGGCGGCCTCCTCCCGGTTGGAGAGAAACCCGCATTCAACAATGACGATTGGGACAACGGGATTTTTGAACAAAAGCACATCCCGCTTCGCCAAAGCTTTCCTGTTTGTTCCGTCGGAAAGCCCTTCGATTAAATTGGCCTGGATGGCCTCGGCCAGTAGCTTGCTCTGTTCCTGTATATTCTCATCGCCACTTCCCGGATAAAAGGTTTGTGCACCGCGCACGCCGGGATCCTGTTTAAAACTGTTGAGGTGGACGCTGACCGCCACTAAGGGTCTCACTTCTTCAATGATTTTCTTCCTCGCCAGCAGGTCCTCTGTTTTTAGACTGCGTATGCTCTGCCTGTCCTTTTTTGGATATAAACCCACATCCTCTTCCCGGGTCATGACAACGGTCCAACCGTCCGCCTCGGCCATTTGACGTATCTTTAAGGCGATGTTCAGATTTATGTGCTTTTCGCAGACTCCCGTAGAGCTTTCCGCGCCCCCGTCAACGCCGCCGTGGCCCGGATCCAAAAGCAGCACATCATCCTTAGCAAAGGATTTTGCGGCCAGGATCTCCAACTGTACGGGAGTGATCAATATCACGATTGCTATGATCAGCAAAGTCGAGATTGTGCCGACGGCCCATTTCCATCCCTTCATCATACCCTATCCTCCCCGATGCCCCGCCACATCTGCGGAATACTTGCATTCATCAGCTCAGACACCTGCAGCGATGCCGCGCCGGATCATGTCACATATTATGCATGAGGACAAGTTAGTATGACTATTTGTAAGACCGACAGCAAATCAATACAGTTTTGATTATACACCAAAGTCAGCTTCCGTGCTATACTAAAACAGGCATGTACACGCATCATAATATCTGAAGCGCGTTTTAGGTCACGTGAAAGCAAATTTCCGTCTTCTATAAAATCTTTCAAGAGGTATTAAAATGGATAAAACGATAAGACTGTATCAACAAGATCCCTATCTCAAATCCTGCGACAGCAAGGTTGTAGCCGTGATCACCGATGAAGCCGAAATAGCCGAACTCGGAGGGATCGAAGAAAAAGATACGTTCTGTTTGGTCCTGGATCAGACTGTTTTCTTTCCCGAAGGCGGGGGACAACCTTCGGACCTGGGCCAAATTTCCGGAGAGTCCGGAACCTTTGAACTTGTCTACGCTTTTGAAAAGGACAATATTGTATACCATCAACTGAAAATCCATTCGGGCAGCGACTTTGCCACGACGAGGGAAACATTGAAGGAGATAACGGGGACGGCCGTGCAATGCCGGCTTGATTGGGACAGGCGCTTTTCCCACATGCAGCGGCACTGCGGCGAGCATATCCTCTCCGCGGTGTTCTACGAGCTCTACGGCGGCGTAAACAGGGGATTTCACATGGGCGCCGATTATATGACCATCGATATCAACCTTGAAGAAAATCCCGAATTTACCAAGATGACCGATGAGATGATGTCAAGAGCCGAATGGGAGGCCAATAGGATGGTCTGGGATAACTTGCCCGTCACTACTCGCTATTTTAAAAGCAGGGAAGAAGCGGAAGGGCTTCCCATGAGGAAGGCATTGAACATAGACGAAGATATAGTTCTGGTCTGTGTGGGTGATGAGAACAAAGCTGCCGGCTGCGTGGCCTGCTGCGGTACCCATCCCCATAGGACCGGCGAGGTAGGCCTTATCAAGATCTACCGTTGGGATAACTATAAAGGGATGACCCGCATCACTTTCGACGCCGGCCCCAACGCCCTGGAAAACTGCCGCACCGAAGCGGATTTAATTAAAAGTCTTTGCAGGCATTACTCCGCAGATCTGGATACGCTTATGGATAAAATCCATCTGCGAGAGCAAAAGAGCGGCGAGATCAGGCAGGAGCTGTACGAATTGAAACAGGCTTACCTGGCGGAAAAGGCCCAGAAGATCAGCGAAGCTCTGGATGGCCCCGACAGCATATTGATTGAAAAATATGAGCTTTTAAAGGCGGACGATCTGTTTGCTCTAAGCAAGCTGTTGCCCGAATTATCACAAAAGCTGGTTTCCCTGGTCTCTCTAAAGGAGAACACTTTACTCCTGCTTTCCGGCGGGACACCGGATTGCAACAAGATCATAAAGGATAATGCCGGGGTCTGGGGCGGAAAGGGCGGAGGCAGACCCAACAGCGCCAGGGTTATGTTCCCCACTGCAGAAGATATGGATTATTTCCTTGAATTCATCAAAAAGGCGTATTAGTAATAAAAATCAAAAGGTGGGCACAAAAAATCAAAAGGGACTGTCCCTTTTGATTTTTTGTTCAACCTATTCGCTTACTCACCCAATCCGTACCCGTTCTTTACAAGGTAATTAGTGATTGATTGCTCTGCTCCTGTAATCCTGTTTGCATATCTGGTGCTGTAGCTTCCCCTGCTTACGGCCACAGGCCCCTGATTGTATGCGGCAAGGGCCACAGTCTTATTGTTGTTGTATTGGCTTATCTTATCTCCGATATATTTCGCGCCGAATTCGATATTCACATGGGGATCAAAGAGCTCGCTGCGCGAAATTCCGTAACCCGCAGCGGTCTTGGGCATAATCTGCATGATTCCCACAGCTCCGCCGCCGCCTATCGCATCGCAACGGAAGGTACTCTCCTTCTCAGCCATGGCTATCAGCAAGATTTCGTCCACGTCGTTGATGTCGGCCTCATGCTTGAATAAGAAGACCAGCATGGTAGCCCATCCGCGGGATAAGTTCTTATTTCTCGAAAGAATATAATCGACCAACCCTCTGTTGTAATCCGACTCGCCCGTATCGAAGAAGGCCGTGGCGCTCACTCCCGGCTTCGTGCTGATATACAACCCGGAGTAGTTGTCATAGAAAACATCCCAACCGAAGCAATTCTCGCCCGTAAAGGCCCGAACGGGAAGATAGAACACGTCTCCCGCCTGAAGCAACGGGTACTCATCGATATCCAACTCTTCCACCACCAACTCCGGAACCTCAATAAACTCCGATTCTGCTTTTTCCTTGATTAGACGGAGCTGCCCGCCCACATCCAAGTCGGCGGCTGTGAGCATTACACCATGCAAGACCAGATCTACGTTAATATCTTTTTCTTTCTCTGCCATGGTGAGAACGGTCATGTCCTGCACTATCACGGCATTGATATTTTCAAGGTTGCTTTTCAGCACCTTTTCCTTCAACCCGGTCCTGGTCGGCTCCTTCTTTAAGATTTTTAATGTGCGGCTTTCCCAGTCTGTTTCAACTGAAAAACCCAGGATCTCGCCAATCTCCTCCGTCAAGGGAACGTAGGCTGAACCCTGGTACAAGAAAAAGGGATCTTCTAAATAATAATTTGCAAGTCTGTTGCCATTGATGTCTATATTTCTATTTAGAAATTGTCCTTCAACGTTCTCTTCTGCATAAATGGTAATGGTGGAAAAAAGTACGATGGTCACCGAAAGCCACACAGATAATAGCTTCTTCACCATATCGTTCTTCTCCTTTCTGCATACCAAAAAACTTGGTATGTCAGGTATTATACCATATTATAGCAATTTGTATACCCATTTAGTGAAAGTTCTAATTTTCTGACTGCAAGAACGTTGAAATTTCAAGCAAAACCCCCGCAGCCTGCGCGGGGGTTTTAAATCGACAAATCGCCGTTTACAGAATATTTTTACAGTTTGAATTCTTTCTTTACGTCGATGATGGCTTCTTCTAATTTCTCGAGCACTGTGTCGATGGTCTCGTAGCTGATGATCCCAGGAGGCTCGATACGTACTGACTGGGCATTGACCAGTGTTCCTGCCGTCATAACATGTCTGTCGAAGAGTCCCTTGACCACTGCATATCCCACTTCTGAAGCCGGGAATTCGAGGCAGATGAGCAAGCCAGCGCCTCTGACTTCCTTGATAACTGTGGGATATTTCTCCATCAGGGCATTCAGCTTCTCCATGAAGTAGTCGCCTTTTTCTTTACACTGCTTCGGAATGTCGTTTTCAAGCATGTACTTGATGGTAGCGATGGCCGCTGCGCAAGCAAGCGGGTTTCCGCCGAAGGTGGGGGATCCGAGAATCCAGGGGTTCTCCACCAGTTTCTCAACCCACATATTGGGTCTTGCGACGATTCCGGTGATGGGCATTACGCCGCCGCCGAAGGCCTTTCCGAAGGTCATGATATCGGGAACAACATCCTCGGCTTCACATCTCCACATGGTTCCGGTACGTCCCATTCCGGTCTGGATCTCGTCCAGAATCAGAGCAACGCCGTACTTATCGCAGATCTCTCTTACTCTCTTCAGATATCCCTTGGGCGGGATCTGTACGCCGGCTTCTCCCTGAATCGGCTCAAGGATAACAGCTGCTACTGTTTCACCGACTGTTACCAAGTTGTCGATAGCCGTTTCGATAGCATCCGCATCGCCGTATTTCACGTGCTGTACGTGCTGGATCATGGGCAGGTAGTCCTCTCTGTAAGCAGCTTTTCCACCCATGGAGATAGCGCCGTAGGACTTGCCGTGGAATGCGCCGACTGTGGATATGTAATATCTGCCGCCTGTTGCCAGTCTGGCCAGCTTCAATGCCATCTCAACAGCCTCGGCACCGCCGTTGGTGAAGAAGCAATACTGCAGGTCTCCGGGGGTAATCATGGATACCAATTTTGCAAGATACCCTCTGAGAGGATCTACAAGCTCCTGGCTGTGCAATGCATATTTGTCGAGCTGAGCTTTAACATACTTAACGATCTCGGGATTTCTGTGACCGCAGGTATAGATACCGAATCCGCCAAGGCAATCGATGAAGTCATTACCATATAAATCCGTAAAATGTTCTTCAGTATCCGTCCACTCAATGCAAGCAGCGTCGGTGGATACAGATTTTCTGTACACCAACCAGCCTGGGTTTACGTGGTTATTGAAGTTTTCGATTGAGTCTTTCGTAATTCGTTCCTTGTCCTCATCAGTGAGTTCCTTGCTCTCAATATAGCTCAATATCCTTTTCGCTTCTTGAAGAGCAACTTCTTTTGTTGCAGCCATAAATATACCTCCTTAATTTATAGTGATATTGCCTGCGCTTTTATATAATCCAAAATCCGTGCCAACTTCGTGGAATTTAATAAAAATTTGTACGAAATATTCTGAAATATTTGCCGTTTGTGGGTTTTGTCCATCTTGAAGGATTCAGAAAAAATAAATATTATCAGACAATTGTTTCTCATTTTTAATTAAAAAAGCGGAAAATTTCTCATTGGTGAGAATTTCCCGCCTCAAAAATTAAAATGGAAATCAAAAGGGACTGTCCCTTTTGATTTTTTGCAATTAAGTGGTGTAGTTGTCGAAATATCCTTGGATGTAAACAAAGGGCGTTCCCTTATCGCCGCTCCCCGAAGTTAAGTCGCAGAGAGAACCGATTAGATCCGTCAACCGTCGCGGAGTCGTCCCCTGAGCCGCCATGCTGTCTTTCAGGTTTTCATCCTTCTCCTCAATATACTTAGAGATGGCTTTTTTCAACTCATCGCCGCTGAGATGAGCAAACTCATTGTCCGCGAGATACTTCAACTTCAGCTCGTTGGGCGTTCCCTCCAATCCCTTTGTATAACAAGGAGAAACCACCGGATCGGCAAGCTCCCAGATCTTTCCTACCGGGTCCTTGAAAGCGCCGTCACCGTAAACCATGACCTCAATTTCTTTGCCCGTAAGGGTAAAGAGCTTCTTTTGAATGTTGTTCACCAGGTCAAAGCAATCTTCAGGAAACAGCTTAATGCTTTCTTCTGTGGCCTTGTTGGATCCGAGAATCCCGTATTTGCTGTTAAAACCGCTTCCGTTCACGGAAGACGTAAGTAAATCATCCATCCCAAGAACCTGCTCTGCACCAGCCTGCTTCAACAATCGTTTTGTCCTCTCCCGGCTATGAATATCACATGCCAACACCGTCTTCGTATATTGGAGGATCACCCTGGGGTCATTGGCAAAGATAATCTCCGCTTCCGCCCCTTCGTTTTCAATGATTTCCCTGTAATAGGAGACATAATCCAGACCGGTAAAGGTGTGCTTCGATTTACCGAACAAGCTTTCGAATTGTTCCTGGGTCAATATATCGCTATATGGATTTATCCCTTTTTCATCAAGCAAGTCCTGATCTACCAACTGGTTGCCAACTTCATCGCCGGGGTAGCTGAGCATGAGATATATTTTATCTACGCCTCTTGCGATTCCTTTCAGGCAAACAGAAAACCGGTTTCTGCTAAGGATGGGAAACACCACGCCGATGGTTTTAGACTTGAATTTCTGCCTCACATCCTCTGCCAGCTGGTCTGCGGTAGCGTAGTTGCCGAAAGCCCGGGCCACCACAGCTTCCGTTATGCAGAGAATATCCTTATTTCTGGGTTCAAAACCTTCCGCTTCGTAGGCCTTCATTACCGTATCTATTACAATTTTCTCCAAATCGTCTCCCTGGCGGATAATCGGGGCCCTAAGGCCTCTTACAACCGTTCCAACCATTCTTTCCATTTCGCTTTTCCTTTCATAAACAAATAAAAGATGGGCAGACGGACCACCGGTGCTTAGCTGCATCGGCCGATCGTCCTCCATTTTTATATGTAGGATCCGCTCGGGATTTAGAAAAGCATGGGCCTTTCGATACCTCAAGCCTTTTCTATATACAAAATGGATAGCTGCCGTGGTCAATTACAAAAATATTATATAGGCTCTGTATCCATGCGTCAACTTTGTGGTATTATGTACTTAATCTTGATTATGAGATAAGCCTTGATGCCCGTTGAAAAGGGAAAACGAAACACCCTCTACACTTCTTATACTGATTATACAGGGAGACCTATTATGATAACCCCTATTGAAAAGAGCGTACTGATGCTGGCCTTGCGGGCCGGAGAAATTATGCTGATGAGCGGTTCGGAAATTTACCGTGTCGAGGACACGGTTACCCGCATTTGCCAGGCATACGGCATCCCTTACGTGGAAGTCTTCGCCACCACCACCGGGATTATTATTTCTCTCGATTCAGGAGGCGATGGGAAGCCTTATACCATAGTTAAGCGCATTCAAAGGGTTTCCGTCGATCTGGACAGAATCTCCATGATCAATGATCTTTCCCGGAAACTTGTGGCTAATCCATGTCCGATCAGCGAAGCAAATAAACGGTTGGAACAAATTGCCGGAGAAGCAAAGTACACCTTCCCTCTTCAGGTGCTGGGAGGCGCCCTTGTGGCTTCCTTTTTCACTTTGATGCTGGGCGCAGGATTTAGAGAATTCGGCTGTTCCCTGGCAATCGGGGCCATTGCCTTCGCTTTCGGGCATTTGCTGGATAAATACCGTTTTAATCTCTTTATTCGCAACTTTACGGTATGCGCGCTGATCGCTTTGATGGCGCTGTTATTTAATGCCACCGGTCTTGCATACAATACGGACGCCATGATCGTCGGCTCCCTTATGATATTTCTCCCTGGTTTAGCCTTCACGAATGCAATGCGAGACTCCCTGGCAGGAGATCTCCTCGCCGGCGGAGCCAGGGCCATGGAAGCCGCACTGATCGCCATCTCCATAGCATCGGGAGTCGGAGTTGTGCTGTTTTCCTGGGTCTCATTAGGAGGTGCCATATGAGTCTGTTCCTGCAGTTCCTCTTTGCTTTCGGTGCGACGGCAGGCTTTACCCTGATTTTTAACATACCATATCGCCACATCTTCCTTGCCGGGTTTGCCGGAGCCAGCGGCTGGCTGCTCTATCAATACTTGCTGCAGATTGGGCAACCCGTCGTTATTTCCTGCTTTATCGCATCCTGCCTCGTGGCCACTTTCGGCGAGCTTTTTGCCAGATTATTCAAAGAAGCTTCCATTATATTTATCATCCCCGGAATCCT
>DGEG01000069.1:9468-12130 GCA_002385825.1 Firmicutes bacterium UBA3932
GAAACCCTGATGCTTACCGGGGCTATCGCCATAGCCATTCTGATGGTCTCTTCTTTTATCCGGGCTGTCACCTTTATCCTGTTCCCGCCGGATTGATTCAGATTCTTCTCCGCTTGATTCATATTATTCTCCGCGTTATTTGTCCGCGGCATTCTTTTGTTTTCGGCTTTTAGTATTGACAGTTAATACAAAAAGGTGTATTGTTTCGTTAGCATAGGCTAACTCCTAACTACCAACCTAAACAAGGACAATCCATATCAAAGGAGTATTATATGAATCTCGGCAGGCGTTACGGAAAAGGCAAACACATAGAAAACAAAAGCGATGGCAAAGAAAGCGGACATGCTTTCAGGCACCGCCACGGACAAGCTAAGGGCGGCGCCATGACGCTGGACTTGCTCAAACCCGGCGAAAGAGCCCGCATAATCGCAGTGGGCGGAGAACGGGCCCTGCGTCGCCGCCTTCTGGATATGGGCCTTACTCCAAACACGGTAGTAATGGTTAGAAAGGTGGCTCCTTTGGGGGACCCCATCGAACTATATCTCCGAAATTTTGAACTGACCCTCCGCAAAGAAGACGCGAAAAAAATTAACATCGAGGCGATAGAATGAACTTGACCATTGCATTAGTCGGCAACCCTAACAGCGGTAAAACCACCCTCTTCAACCAGATGACGGGCAGCAACCAGAAGGTGAGCAATCTGCCCGGTGTCACAATAGAAAGCAAAGAAGGCCTGGTCAAAGGACACAAAGGCGTAAAAGTCGTAGATCTTCCCGGAATCTACTCTCTTTCTCCATACAGCGCAGAAGAAGTAGTTGCCCGGGATTACATCATAAATCAAAAACCCGATGTAATCATAAATATCGTAGATGCTACCAACATCGAAAGAAACCTTTATCTTTCCCTACAGCTGATGGAACTGAAAACGCCCATGGTCATCGCCCTCAACATGATGGACGAGATAAGAAATAGCGGCGTTTTCATCGATATTCAACAGATGAAGGAGACACTGGGCATTCCGGTAGTTCCCATTTCCGCCAGCAAAAACGAAGGCGTCCACGACTTGATTCATTGCGCCATCGAAACGGCGCAGAAGCGCCTTCTGCCTAAAAAGATTGACTTCTGCACCGGACCTGTCCACAACGCTATCCACTCCATTTCCCACCTTATAGAAAATGAAGCGAAAGCCGCGGGCCTTCCTCTCCGTTACTCCGCCACGAAGCTCGTGGAGGGTGACGACCTTGTTATGGAAACCCTCAAACTGGAGGAGCCGGAAAAAGACATCATCCAGCATATCGTGGACGATATGGAGTTTCACCTGGAAACGGACAGGGAAGCGGCCATGGCGGATATGCGCTATTGCTTCATCGAGGAATTGTGCGATCGCATTATAAAGAAAGGGGGCGAGAGCAAGGCACACCTTCGCTCCATAAAAATAGACGAAATTCTGACCCATAAATACTTGGCCCTTCCCATTTTCCTGGGGATCATGCTGGTAATTTTCTGGCTGACTTTCGGGCCGCTGGGCACCTGGCTCAGCGATTTTCTCGGCGCGGGAATCGATCACCTGGCCTCCATTACCGACGCGGCTCTAAGCCGTACAAACATCAACCCTGTTCTTCACTCCCTGATCATCGACGGCATCTTCGTGGGTGTGGGCAGCGTATTGTCATTTTTGCCCCTTATAACCATCCTCTTCTTCCTGCTTTCCGTCATGGAGGACAGCGGTTACATACCGAGAGTGGCATTTGTTATGGATAAACTGCTGCGCAGGCTGGGGCTTTCCGGCCGGTCCATTGTACCCTTGCTTTTGGGCTTCGGATGTTCCGTCCCTGCCATCATGGCCGCCCGGACCCTGCCCAGCAGGCGGGACCGCTATATGACCATCATACTGGTTCCATTTATGTCCTGCAGCGCCAAGATCCCCATTTATGCCATGTTTACCGCCGCATTTTTTAAAGAGCATCAGGCTCTCGTCATGTTTGCCCTCTATATCATGGGTATTCTGGTGGCTGTTTGCTGCGCCCTGCTTTTGAAAGGCACCATTTTCAGCGGAAACCCCGTGCCTTTCGTCATGGAACTTCCCAATTACCGCATGCCTGTATTAAAAAGCGTGTGGCTCCGTATGTGGGAAAACATCTTGGGCTTTATCCGCAGGGCATTTACCATTATATTTCTTGCCACCATCGTGATCTGGCTGCTGCAGAGCTTCGACGCGGGATTCAACATGGTTGAAAGCAGCGACCAAAGCATGCTTGCCAGTATCGGTATCCTTGCGGTGCCTATCTTTGCCCCGCTGGGTTTCGGAGACTGGCGCGCCGCCACCGCCCTTATAACCGGCCTTTCCGCCAAGGAAGCGGTAGTCAGCACCTTTGCCATACTTCTCGATGCTCCCAATGCCACTGCCCTTCCGGCCATGATGTCGGAGATTTTCACACCGTTAACGGGCTTTGTGTTCCTGGTTTTCTGCCTGCTCTACATGCCATGCGTCGCGGCTTTGGCCACAATTAGAAAAGAAATGGGGAGCACCTGGAAAGCTTCTGCCGTGGTGCTGTTCCAGACGAGCGTGGCCTGGATTGTAGCCTTTCTCGTATACAATATCGGAAAAATGATTCTTTAATTCATGCAAAAAACCAAAAGGGA
Organism: Firmicutes bacterium UBA3932; assembly: GCA_002385825.1. Lineage (GTDB taxonomy): Bacteria > Bacillota > Clostridia > Peptostreptococcales > Anaerovoracaceae > UBA1426. The sequence continues at coordinate 12,112 of DGEG01000069.1, forward strand.
CTGTCCCTTTTGGTTTTTT
>DGEG01000134.1 GCA_002385825.1 Firmicutes bacterium UBA3932
TCCAACTTTTTGTCCGCACCCCCTGATTTACGGTAGATGCCATAATAGTCAACGTACAACCGAAATTTTAGCACAGTCTAATTTCTTAACAGGGATAAGTTGTAAAAAGTGTCAGACACCAAATACAGATACAAAATGCAACATAAAGCAAGAAAGAGAGGACTAGCATTATGGAGACGAACATTACAGGAGCAAACATTGCGGGGACTAAAATCAAGAATCGCTATGGGATGCTGGCGGCGGGCATGTTGGTTCAGCTTTGCGCCGGCATCATTTACATGTGGAGCGTGTTCAAGGGCCCTGTGTCCGAACACCTTGAATGGGATCCTGCCAAAGCGGCCCTGACTTCCTCGATCATGCTGGCGGTTTTTGTTTTAGGCATAATTTTGGGCGGCAGAGCCCAGGATAAAATCGGCCCCAAAATCGTTACCACTTCAGGGAGCGTAATGCTGAGCGTGGGTATTGTACTCACTGCCCTGGTTACGAAAGAAGTTCCCTGGCTCGTGTACATTACATACGGTATAATTGGAGGCTTCGGAGTCGGAACCTTTTATACCGCCACTGTGTCCGTTATTCAGAAATGGTTTCCCGACAAGCGTGGATTTGCCACAGGATTCATGGTGGCGGCTTTCGGATTCTCTCTCGTCATTTTTGAGCCTATTACCAGCTACCTGCTTTCCTGGATCGGCGTTCCCACAACCTTTATCGCTTTCGGAATCATCTTTTTGATAGTTTGCGTACCCAGTTCATTATATATTGAGAATCCTCCGGCAAACTATCTTCCGGCAGGATTCGTTGCCCCAAAGGCCCAATCCACGAAAAAGCAATACACTACGGCGGAAATGCTGAAAACCCGGCAGTTTTACCTGATTGCCTTATCGCTGTTCTGCATTTTGCCTGCCTACTTCATACTAAACCCCATTTTTATAACCCTGGGTACGGAGCGGGGGTTGTCCCATGAATTGGCGCTGCTTGGGGTCATGGTTACGGGGATAGCAAGCGCTTCCGGCAGGTTAGTCACTTCCTGGGTTTCCGATCTGGTGGGACGCAAACAGGCGGTGTGCGGGATTATTTTAATCACCATGGCGTCCATACTGATTATGATCGTCGCCCAAGGCGTGCTGTTTATCATCTGCATCGCTGCCATCGCTTTCAGCTTCGGCGGAGCCGCAGGCGTATATCCGGCCATTACTGCCGATAATTTCGGCACAAAACACATGGGATTAAACTACGGATGCGTGATGGTGGGCTTCGGAACATCGGCTTTGTTATTCCCCATTATCTCCAATATGTTGGTAAAGAGCGGCGAATATACCGCGTCCTTCATCCTTGCCGCCGCCACATGCCTGGTGGCGCTCATCCTTGTGCTTCTGATGAAGAAACCGGAGTAGATGGAAGTCATAACCATACTATGGGAGCGGCGTGAAAACCTGAAGGACCCAGCTAAAATAGTTAAACAATAGAACTTTACTGTTAGTGGCGCAAAATACCTGCCGGAATACATTAAGATAGATAAATAATAGAACTGCACTGCTAGTGACGTAAGCCAGCCCGCCGGAATACACTAAGATAGTTAAATAAGTGAGGCGGGTGGTTTTTATATGTATAAAATAGTGGTGATCGGCGGGGGTTGGTCCGGATGTGCTGCCGCTTTAGCAGCGAAAAAGGCCGGGGCTGAGGTAGTGCTTCTTGAAAAAACAGATCTGCTCCTGGGGCTTGGCAATGTGGGCGGCATTATGCGCAATAACGGCAGGTATACTGGCGCGGAGGAAAATATAGCGCTGGGCGCCGATGAGCTTTTCAATATAACGGACAGCTGTGCGCGACATGTAAACGTGGACTTTCCGGGGCACAGCCATGCCAGCCTGTACGATGTGATGAAGGTGGAGCCCAGGGTGAGGAAGCTCCTTGAGGAGAAAGGGGTAGAGGTTCACACCGTTGCCCGTGCAGTGGATGTTGTAATGGAAGATCCGGAACAGATTAAAGGAGTCGTGCTGGCCGACGATAGGGTGATAGAGGGTGATGCCTTTATTGAGACTACCGGGTCAACAGGGCCTATGGGAAATTGTCTTACTTATGGAAACGGCTGCTGCATGTGTATTCTGCGTTGCCCCGCTTTTGGACCCAGGGTCAGCATTACGCAAAAGGCCGGGAAAATGGATATCATGGGGCAGAGGAAGGATGGGGCTTTTGGCGCCTTCAGCGGGTCGGGGAAGCTGGAAAAAAGTTCGTTGTCTGAGGAGATTCAGAGGGAGCTTGACGAAAAAGGCGTAGTTATCATCCCCATTCCCAAGGAGGATGTGGCCGAGGAGAAACTGGAATTAAAGGTTTGCCTGCAGTACGCTTTACCCGAATACGCGGAAAACATCATTTTGCTCGAAACGGGATATGCGAAAATCATGACTCCTTTTGTACCTTTGGAGAAGTTACGCCGGATACCTGGCCTGGAAAATGCCCGCTATGCGGACCCTTATGCGGGAGGGAAAGGCAACTCCATTCGCTATTTGTCCGTTGCGGAGCGGGATGACGACATGAGGGTGAAAGGCATCGAAAACCTCTTTTGTGGCGGTGAAAAGTCAGGGCTGTTCATCGGGCACACGGAAGCCATTTCCACGGGCACTCTGGCGGGGTACAATTGCGCCAGGTACTTAAAAGGTCTCCGACCCTTGGTGCTTCCCAACCAGATCGCTATCGGGGATTTGATTTCCTATGCCAACCGCATGGTGCAGACCAAGGAAGGGCTCATGACCCGATATACGCTGGCAGGGGCGGAGTACTTTGAGCGGATGAAAGAGAAGGGGCTTTACACTACGGATAAGGAGACTATTCGGAACCGCATACGAAAGTATGGGTTGGAGAATATATACAAGGAAAAAATATTGTGATATTCTTATTACCACAGATAAAAGCACGGTTCCGGTGTTTTTGCCAGGGCCGACGAGGGGCGGAGGACTTATTGAAAAGCGCCTGTTGAAACAGGCAAGAGAGTGGCCTTATGCAAAAGCTCCAATTGAAACGGGCGAGAGATAGCGGCATTATCAAAGCCGACTTTTGATAAAGGGCAAAGGAATCATATGGATACAGGTGAAAAAATGAGATTGAATAAATACATTGCCGCTTCGGGACTTACTTCCCGCAGAAAGGCGGACGAACTGATAAAGGCTGGGAAGGTGAAGGTCAACGGGAGTGTTTTAGACGAACCGGGTTACGTTGTGGAGCCCGGGGATGTGGTGGAGGTAGAGGGCAGCATCATCCAGCCGGTCAAACAACATGTGTACATCATGCTGAACAAGCCTAAAGGCTATATTACCAGCGTATCCGACGAGAAGGGCAGGCCCACGGTTATGGATCTGGTGGCGGAGGTGGATGCGCGCTTGTTTCCCGTCGGAAGGCTGGATTACAACACTTCCGGTCTGCTGATCATGACCAACGACGGTGATCTGGCTTACCGTTTGACCCATCCCAAACATGAGGTGGAGAAAACCTACCGTGCAAGAGTGGCGGGCGTGCTGTCTCCGGAACGAATTGCCAAGCTGAAAAAAGGAGTGGATATCGGCGGGTTCGTCACATCTCCCGCTAAGGTGTCTGTATTGAAACAGTGGGAGCGCTCCGCCTTAGTGGAGATCAAAATACATGAGGGGAAAAACCGCCAGATCCGGAAGATGTTTGCCACTGTGGGCAACAAGGTGATGGAGCTTGAGCGCATAGCAATCGGCCGGATTCACATGGGCCATTTGAAAGAAGGGCACCATAGGAAACTGACCCGGCAGGAAGTGGAGTATCTAAAAAGCCTTTGATTTAAGTCTGATTTGGCATTTTATTTATGAATTATAAGAAGGTAAGGGCGATGTAAACTCCCAGGGGTGTAATGACCAATGAGAGCAAAGTGGATAGAACCACGATCTTGGTGGACTCCTCCACGCCGATGCCGTATTGCCCCGTCATGACCGGGACCACTGCTGCAGAGGGCAGGGTGATTACGAGAAGGCTGATTTGCTTCATGAGAGAAGGTATGGGCAACAGCCATACGATGGCAAAAGTCGCCGCTGCGAAAAGTGTGAGCCTTGTGATGCTGACGCCGAGAATCAACCGGTTTCGGAACAAGGAGGAAAATGAGGAATTGTACAAAGTGGCTCCGATGTAAAGCATTGATAAAGGCGTAGCCAGGCTGCCCAGGATTTCGATGAGTTTAGCCACTGCATCGGGAATGTATGAGTTGATTCCGGCGATGCCAATTGCCAACCCGATGAAGATTGCCACTACAGTATTGTTGAAGATTTGCCTTAGGGACTCGGAAACAGAGCTTTTCTCTACGTTTTCATCTCCTTCGAAGATTCGTTTAGTCCGCTTCAATATGAAGAGGCCGTAGCTCCAGACTACTATACCCATGGCCAGGTTGTTCGCCACCATGAGGAAGAGGCCCTGCTGGCCGAAAAAAGCCATGGTGATGGGGAAACCCATGAAACCGTTGTTTGAGGTGAGCATGGAGAGCTGGACCATGCTTCCAAGCCTTTGGGGAACTTTGGCCAGCTTGATGTAGATTATGGCAAACAGCGCATAAAGGAAGTAGAAAGCCACCGATAGCAGCGTCATGGTCAAAAACTCAACCAATAGCTTACCCTGTATCTCCGTTTGAATCATGGAGGAAAGCAAAAGCGCAGGCAGGGCAATATGAACGAGGATGCTGCCCAGCCCATCGTTTTTCACATCGTCAATTAAATCAAATTTTCTGCATAGATACCCTACGGCCATCAGTCCGAAAAGGACGAAAAAGGGTGCAAACATAGTATTCTCCTGAAATATAAGCTTCGATTTCTATAATGCGACTTCTACACTTTATATCCTTTAATGAACCATGTCAATACAGCCGCCGCTTAACGTAAATTGTATTTGGTGTCTGACACCAAATGCAACAAGTTGTAAAAAGTGTCAGACACCGAATGCAAGTTTTGTACAAAATGAAAACGGGGCGGTTTTCCGTTGCCCCGTTTGTTGACTTTGAAATCTAAAAGACATATTCAGGCTGTAGGTCTTATTTTCTCTTTGCGTCTTTTGGCATGACGCAGATTCCTTCCGCCTTGCAGACCAGGATGGGTTCGTCCAATACGTCAGCTGCGGAGGGGGATATGTCATGTCTTGCTGCGATGACTTTGTGCGCTGTGAAACGCATTTTTCTGGAGGTGTTGCCTACTTCGTAGATCTCGCCGTAGGCTTCGATGTAGTCACCGGCGTATACGGGCGCCAGGAATTCGACATCGGTGTATTTCAGGAACAGGCCTTCGTCGCCGTCCATTTTGATAAGTAGTTCGGTTGCTACGTCGCCGAAGAGATGGACCATATGAGCGCCGTCCACCAAATTGCCGCCGTAGTGGGCATCCTTGTAAGACATTCTAACTCTGAGCGTAGAAGTGACTTTTTCCATTGTTTTTTCCTCCTCGTTTTGTGTATTGTGGCAGCTGTTTCTTGATCGATTCGTTCATGATTTTGTGTGTTGCGATTGTTGTTACTCGCATGCAGTTAGTGTTCTTTGCATTGGGGTTAATGTTTCTCGCATTGCAGTTACTGGTTCTTTATCGATCGTTCCTATCGCTGATTACTGTGATGATAACAGTGATTACAGCAGAATAGTGAAACCGCTGCCCGTTCTGTTGCCCTGCAGCCAGAGAATAAACACTGTTTTTTCTGCTGCAGGAGAGCGAAATAATAGTAAGGGATCGATCTTATTATATCCGATATTCTGATATATCGATCTTAACAGATTAAATT
>DGEG01000164.1:0-8825 GCA_002385825.1 Firmicutes bacterium UBA3932
TATATCTCTTATTATATATTATACTATCTTTTTGAGATCTGAACGGCCTATTCCGTAAATTGATAATTTTCCGGAATTGATAGCCAAAAAAATAACCTAGTTTTTTACTATGTTCCCTAGTATAACATCAGTAAATCAACATTTCAACAAATAATATTTCATAATTGTAACTAGTTTCTTATTTTTTACAGCACAAGCAGGAGTAGGTTTTTTTATGGTAATTATATCCGCTTCCGGCATAAATAAATCATTTGGAATCGAAAAAATACTGGAGCAAGTATCCTTCCATATCAACGAAGGCGATCGCATCGGCATCATCGGTGACAACGGTGCGGGCAAGTCCACCCTGCTTTCAATAATAGCAGGTCAGCTTTCCCCCGATGCCGGGGGGCTCTTCATATCCTCCCAGGTGGAATTGGGATATCTGAAGCAGAATGACAATTTCTCATCGGAAAACACAGTGTACCAGGAAATGCTCTCTATTTTTTCCGAAACCATCGCTATGGAAAAAGAGATGCACCGGCTGTCGTCCCTTATCTCCAGCAAATCTGCGCAAAGCGAAGATATTAAAGAACTTCTATTGGAATACGACAGCCTTATGGAAGCCTTCGAGAGAAAGGGCGGTTTCAGCTACCGAAGCGAGATACGCGGTATCCTCTCCAGCATGGCTTTCCCAGAAGAATTTTACGAAAAGAAAATATCCACTCTCTCCGGCGGTGAAAGGACCAGGCTGGCCCTTGCTTCCCTATTGTTGAAAAAGCCCGGGCTGCTGTTGCTGGACGAACCCACCAACCACTTGGATATCGGTACGCTTAAATGGTTGGAGCAATATTTAAAAAACTATTCGGGAACCCTGGTCATCGTATCCCATGACCGGTATTTCCTCGACCAAACCGTAAATCGGATTTTCGAAATCGATAACACAAAACTTTCCGTATACGAAGGCAATTACACCCTTTATCTTCAGAAAAAGAAGCAGAAGGAAGAAGATCTTCAAAAGAAATACGAGCAACAGAGCCAGGAAATAAAACGTCAGGAAGAGATTATACGCCGCTTCAAGCAGCGCGGTACGGAGAAGCTGGCAAAACGGGCGAAATCAAGGGAAAAACGCCTGGAGCATATCGAGCGCATACAACGCCCCGCCATATCAAAAGAGCGCATCAAAATCCAGTTCAAAGAGAGGTACCAGAGCGGAAACGATGTGCTTACATGCGGAGATCTATCCATGAGCTTCATGGATAAGGGCAAAATCCGAACCCTGTTTAAGAATGTGGGGTTTGATATAAAACGCGGCGAGAGAATCTGCATAGTAGGACCCAACGGCATCGGGAAGACAACCCTGTTGAAAATTATCACGGGCCATCTGGCTCCCGACACCGGCTTTGTCCGTTTAGGCCACAATGTTCTGCCCGCATATTACGATCAGGAGCAGGCAATGCTTAGGAGCAACCTTACCGTGCTTGACGAACTGCACGAAAGCTACCGTCTCTATTCGGAAACCCAGCTTCGCAGCATTCTGGGCAGATTTTTGTTCCGCAACGACGATGTTTTTAAGCAAGTAAGCGCACTTTCCGGCGGAGAGAGAGCCAGACTTTCCCTTTTAAAGCTTATGCTTTCCGGGGCAAATCTGCTGATTATGGACGAACCCACAAACCACCTGGATATTTCGGCAAAAGAAGTCTTCGAAGATGCTCTGCTGGACTTTCCCGGCACCGTCCTTATCGTATCCCACGATCGTTATTTGCTGAACAAGATTCCCACGCGAATACTTGAGATGACAGGGGAAGGAATAGAAAGCTTTCTGGGTGGTTATGACTATTACATAGAGAAGAAGCAATCCATTTCTTCCGGCAGGAGCTACCTGGAAGAGCTGGGGAAAATCACTGCTGTCGACGGCAACCAGGCAAACGGCTCCGGCGCTTCTGCACAATCTTCCAAGGAAGCTCGAATTGAGGCCCGCAAAAAAGCGAAGGAGGAAGAAGCAAAGAAAAGGAGAAGGCAGAGAGAACTGGCGGAAATCGAAGCCCGCATTACCAGCCTGGAGGAAGAGATTCGCCGGTTGGAAGAAGAGATGTGCACGGAAAAAGTTTATTCCGACCACCAACTGTCCGCTTCCTACTCGCTGAAGCTGGAAGAAGCAAAAGTGGATTTAGATGCGGCATATGAACGTTGGGCGGATTTACACGAAAGTTTTCCAAAATAAATGTTGCAGTATTCATACCCTTCACTTATAATAGGCTTTGAAAATCAGGAAGCAGTCTAGAGATTGCTGTGCCAATGGAGGTAGAAAATGGTATTTGATAAGATCAAAGAAATCATCGTGGAGCAGTTAGGCGTTGATGAATCGTCGATCACAAACAATACACATTTGATGAAGGATCTGGAAGCCGATTCCCTCGATGCCGTAGAAATCATAATGGCAATCGAAGACGAATTTGATATTGAGATTCCCGATGAGGATGCAGAAAAGTTCCAAAGCATCGGCGATATCGTCAAGTATATCGAAGAAAAAACTGCCTAACGACTAAATCATACTCAGAAAAGACTGCCTGCTCAGGCAGCAATGATCACGAAAAACCTGAAAAGCAAAGCTTCTCGGGTTTTTTTATATCGTCTATTCGTATCGATGCCACTATTAAATTATCAGCTATTTCTATCTTTTCCTGCAACTGCTGCCACTCAACCAACACAAAATTCTGCCAGCTATAAGTACTCATTTTATTCCTCCTCTCGCCTTTATGCTATTCAATCAACAAGTATTATTATATCGAAAAGAACACATGAATCAACTTGACCATTTTTTAACAATTAAACTGCCGCAGAATTTAGTCTGCGGCAGTTTGGTAAATACTACATTTAAAAGTCTCTTATATTCTTATGTCACATAAATGTCTTTAACCGGCTTCCCGCCCGGCAGATTTTATAATGATAAAGCCGGATAGGCATCCAGAGTCATATCGTCAGTAAGTCCGTCAAGATATTTGTAGTAAGCGGCACATGCGATCATAGCTGCGTTATCTGCGCACAGCTTAAGCGAAGGATAATAGAGAGTGATGCCCGCCTTCTCACAAGCCTCTGAAAGCATTGATCGAAGCAGGCTGTTTGCGGCAACGCCTCCTGCCAGAACCAGTTTGTTGTGGCCGGTTCTTTCAGCGGCCATCATGGCCTTGGCCACCAAAACATCTACCACAGCCAGTTGAAAAGCCGCGGCTACGTCGGGAACATTGATTTCCTGTCCTTTAAGCTTCTGGGTGTTCAGATAGTTCAGCACACCTGTCTTAAGACCGCTGAAGCTGAAATCGAGGCTGTCCTTTTCCAGCATCGCTCTCTTGAATTCAACGCTGTGGGGATTGCCTTCTCTCGCCACCAGATCGATTGCCGGTCCTCCCGGATATCCCAATCCAAGCACCCTGGCAACTTTATCAAAAGCCTCGCCTGCCGCGTCGTCCCTGGTCTGTCCCAGCACCGTATGTTCGTTATAACCTTTTACGTTGATTAAATGAGTGTGTCCGCCGGAAACCACCAAAGCAAGAAAAGGCGGCTCAAGATCCTCATGTTCAATGTAATTTGCACATATATGCCCCTGAATATGATGGACCCCTACCAAAGGTTTCTTTGTAGCGTAAGCGAAAGCTTTAGCAGTGGCCAGACCGATGAGAAGAGCTCCCACCAGTCCCGGTCCGCAGGTTACCCCGATGAGGTCCACTTCTTGTAAAGAAACTCCCGCATCCTCCATGGCTTTGCTATAAACGCTGCTCATATTGTCAAGATGATGGCGGGACGCGATCTCCGGCACCACCCCTCCGAAGGCTTTATGAACCTCTATTTGCGATGATACCACATTAGAAAGCACTTCTCTTCCATCCGCTACTAAAGCCACCGATGTTTCGTCGCAGCTGGTTTCAAAAGCTAATGTAATAAATTTTCCGTCTTTCATATTCTCCTCTTACTTTTTACCTCTGTCTGGGGATTACCGTATCCATCCCCAGTGAACAGCGGTAATCCGCTGTCATATGCCGGCAGTTTTCGCAGGAAAGGTAATTGGTCATGTTAAAGGAGTTCACATCCCTCCTCCTTGAAAACTTCCTGCAATCCGTTACAACATTCAGCATATCGTCACTGTAATCGTAATCCCTGTCATCGTTGAAACTGTTCCTCATCTGCGTCCTCCTCGTTATGCTGTTTTACCTGTTATCAGACACTTTCCTTGCATAACTTAGTATTGCGCAGCGAGTCAGCTTCTATTCAAAGCGCCTGGACAGATCCTACCGTTCTTCTCCCATGCGCCATAAAATCAATGCGTCTTCAAAGTTGTCAGGATAATATCCTTTTCTTATTCCTGCAATTTTAAAACCGAATTTTCTGTAAAGCTCAATGGCAGCCTCGTTGGAAGCTCTTACCTCCAATGTGTGTTTATTGATGCCCCGGGCTTCGGAGAGGCGAATCAACTCGCCCAGCAGCAATTTACCGAGCCCTTTTCTCCTGTATGCCGGATGGACGGCGATGTTCGTAATGTGCCCTTCATCTACGATTTGCCACAGCCCGGCGTATCCGACGATTTCACCTTCAATGAGCCCAACCAAATAAAATGCGGCTTCATTAGCCGACAACTCATGTTCAAATGCCTGTCTGGTCCAGGGAACTGTGAAACACAAGCGGTCTAATTCCGCCATGGTTTCCGCATCCTCCGGTACCGCTTTGCGAACAATACAGTTCATAATCACCTTCCGAAAACGTCTAGGAAGACGTATTCCTTGCCGCCTTCTGCTTTTGTTCCAGCTTTCGCTCAGCTTCGGATTTTCTCAAATATACCGGTCTCAGAAGCTCAAAACTAACAGCTCCGCCCGCCTGAGCAATTTCCAGAGCCGCTCTTGCCACAGAAGCAGCTCTCTGCAATCTCAGTTCCGGGGCTACCAAAATCCGAGCCCCATCGTCTTTTGACGATAAGCGTTTTGTCGAAATTGCCCACTGCAACAAATCGTCCTCGAAGACATTTATCCCGTCTCCAAAAAAGAGTACTTCCCTCTCTTTTGCAGGATCGAATTCATCAATGGCGAAAAGATAATCTCCCAGGTTCCAGGCATCATCTTTCACCGCTTGACAGCAGCGGCCGTTGTTCCAATAATATGCGCCGGCGTAAACCTGCTCCCTCCGGGCATCGAAAACAGGACAGATCAAACCCTTGTAGTCCGGAACGTGCCAGGCAAAAGACCGCAGCGTCGGCACGCTAATAGCAGGGAGGTTCAACGCCTGAGCCAGCCCTTTTGCCGTTGCCATACCGATGCGGATCCCGGTAAATGATCCGGGGCCTTCGGACACTGCAATATGGGTCACATCGTTTATTCCCAATGCACAATTTTTGAGCAGGTTATCGATCATAGGAATCAAGGTCTGCAAATGCGACAACCTTTTGTCCGAGACCTCTTCTCTGACTTCCCCGCTCTCATCGATGAGAGCGACGGAAGCGTTGGGACCCGTTGTCTCAATCGCTAATATCTTCATCTATTTGAAAAATCCTTTCGTTTTCTTCCGCGCCGTAATCGATATGAATATGGATCGTATCCCCGGGAAGAAAATTTTCAATGCGGTCGGCCCACTCTATTACGCAGACGCCGTCTCCGTAAAAATATTCTTCATAACCGAGCTCATACAGCTCTTCCTCATCCTCGAGTCTATAAACATCAAAATGATACAGGGGGAGCCTCCCGCTTTTATATTCCTGAATTATAGTAAAAGTAGGGCTGGTGATCAAATCCGTTATGCCCAGCCCCTTTGCCACAGCTTTAGTAAAAGTAGTCTTTCCTACTCCCAGATCTCCGTAAAGAGCTATGACAGATCCCGGGGCAAGTTTTTCCGCAAGCTGTATTCCCAGCAGTTCAGCTTCCTTCTCGTTTTTTACACAAACTCTTAACATCTTTACCTCTGGTATTGGTATCCGGTTGTATTGGTGTCCGGCACCACCTTTTTTCGATTTTCCTCGTTTATGGGACGATGTTCCATGAATCGCACATCGTCCCATAGCCTATTCGTGTTATATACTCTTTATTTTACACCTAATCGCAAAGTGTGCAAATTTTTGATTTATCTAATTGAAACGGCTCTTCAACTGCCGTTTCAGATAAGCTAACTATAACCCGTCACTTGAGGAATCTGCCGATAGGTTTGTAGATTAAAAATATGACTACGCTGTTAACAGCCGCCTTCAGAAGATTGAAGGGCAATATGATCGGCAGAATCATGGCCAGCACCGCTTCCCTCGGTACTCCCATATAAATAGGCGTAACGATTATGTTCCAGCCTACCATGATAGCCGACATGGCAAGAGAACCTGCCACCAGCGCCGCTACGGCTCTCTTCTTTGTCTTGTTGAATTTATACATCAAGCCTGCCACCAGCACGAAAGAGCCTGTTGCCATCACGTGCATAAAAAATCCGATAATGCCGTCGCCGCCCAGAGCAAAAGCCTGAATAAAGCTCACCACAACGGTTATCAAGATTCCCGAAATGGGGCCGAAGGTAAAGCTGCTGATGAGAATGGGAACGTCTGCCGGATCATAGACCAAAAAAGGAGCCGGCGGAAAGGGGATCCGGAGCAGCAGCATTAGTGCTACTGAAATGGCGGCCAACATGGCCATCTTTGTCAGTCTGTTGGTTTTTTCGATACGATTCATTTCAATTCCTCCTTACTTGCTCACCTGATTATGCTTTTGCGAGATAGAATAAGTTATCGGCGAGAAGGCAAAGAAACCATAATCGATTTCTCTGCCGGCCGGGGTCACCGGGCTTGGGAATCTGTCAGGAGAAAAAAGAGCCCTGGGAAGTCTCCCAGGGCTTTGCACGCATCATTAATATGTAAACGATCCGTGTTTCTTCCATCCGGACTGTCTCTGCATTGCTGCAGAACCGTCGGTACCGGGATCTAACCGGTTCGGCCTTGCGGCTCGCGGACTCGTAGCTTTGCGCTCTTTACCGCCGGTCAGGAATTTCACCTTGCCCTGAAACAGATCTTCTCACGTTCATGTATTATACGTTGCTCTACCTACTTTGTCAACTCATAAATACTGTCTGCAAATATTTTCGTCGCCTTTATCAGATTTTCTATGACAACATATTCGTTTTTCTGATGGGCCACCTCCGGTTCTCCAGGAAAAGTCATGCCGAAAGCTACCGCGTTTTCCATGGCGCGGGCATAAGTTCCTCCCCCGATTACGAGAGGACGGCTTTCACTGTCTCCGGTATGTTTTTTATAGACATTCATCAGAGTTACTATAAGCGGATCATCCTCGAGAACATAAATAGGCGGCTGATGGTTCAGCTTCACAACCCCTATATCGTATTTATCCAAATTCGGCATCATGCTGCTATATACTGTCTCTTCATCCAGGGTTACGGGATAGCGAATATTCACCGTCAGCTTGGCTACCTCCTGATCTAAATGGATCATGCCCACATTGAAGATGAGCTTGCCTGACACCTCATCTGACAGATCGCATCCGATCCGTTCTCCGTGAAGATCAAAGCCGATATGGCTATTATAAAAATCGATGAAATCGGACATATCTTCGTTTATAATGTTCAGCTTGCCAATAAAACCCATTAGCACGGAAATGGCATTGAGACCTTTTTCCGGTCTGGCTCCATGGGATGAAATCCCGGAAGCGGTTATTTCAAGGCTTTTGCCAATGCCTTTCGCATTCAACTTGTAACCTGTTTGTTTTTTATATTCCTCTAAACTCTCTCTGATATCCTCATAGGAGTCAGCGCGCAACACGGTTCTTGCATGGTCTGCTACCATGTTGGCGGCGTTTCCGCCGGTAATGCTCCTTAATTCCACACCGGCCCGCTTGCCCGTGCTCTTGCCCAGCTTTTTCACCAGCTCAAAGATCAATATGCCCTTTTCACCGTGTATTGCGGGAAATTCCGCATCGGGGGTAAAGCCGAAGAGGGGTTTTTCCACTTTGGAGAAATACGCTTCCATGCCCTTCCATCCGGTCCCGGCTTCTTCATCCAAGCCGAGTATGAGCCTCACCCGCTTCTTAGGCATAAAGCCTTCTTCTTTCAGGGCTTTCAAGGCATAGAAGGCGGCAATGGTAGGACCTTTATTATCTATGGCACCCCGGCCGTATAGCCGTCCGTCCACTACTTGGCCGGAAAATGGCGGATAATCCCAATCCGATCCTGCAGGAACCACATCCAGATGGGTCAGGATTCCCATGGCTTCGTCCGTACGTCCGGCGGGATTACCTTCTTCGTCGGTCAGGTAGCCGCCGAATTCGATATGGCCGCCGTAGTTGTCCACGTTTAAGGTCTCAAAACCGGCCTTTTTTCCGAGATCCAGCATGTATTCAAAGGCTTTGTGGACTTCTTTTCCGAAAGGCATATCGCCCACGGGGTCGCCGGCGACACCGGGAATTGCGATCAGTCCTTGCAAATCCCGTATTATATCATCCCTGTAACCATCAATCCGATCTAAATATCCCATCTTCTACTCCTGTTCTACGCTGATTATTATTATATGTTCTTATCATTTATACGCATGATAGGAGTATCTCCTCGGAAACCGGCGGCATTTTTATGCACTTTTAACTAAGTCAGCGCGAAAATGCCGTAGCGGTTGACGGTTTCTACGGAGATACATCCTGTCATGCGTATATAAAACCACAAACAATTATCGTTATCGTGTCTACTGAATAAAATCCGGTATGCTATTCTTTATGCGCTGACAGGGTCTTGATTTCATCCTGTCCGAAAATCAGCGCATACCCATACCCTTCTGCCTCAAGAGAAGCAAACTGCTTCCCGAGCTTCTTTGCCTTCACCATGGT
>DGEG01000164.1:8885-9385 GCA_002385825.1 Firmicutes bacterium UBA3932
ACTCTTACGAAGCTGTCTTCTTTTTCGTACAGGAGCGCCAGCCTCTTTTCATCGAATATAAACTTCATATCCTCGCTGTTGAGCAGGATTTCCGCAATCCTTTCAAACCCGATGGAAAAGCCCACGGCAGGATAGTCTTCGCCGATCATCTTGCCGATCATCTTGTCATATCTGCCGCCTCCTGCGATGGAGCTGTTAAACCGGGGACTAACTATCTCGAATATGGTGCCGGTATAGTAACCCATACCCCTAACCAGCGATTTATCATACTCTATTTTGTATTTATCCTGCCCCAGCTCCCGGACACTGTCGATAATGTATTCCAACTGCTCTACAACACCCTGGTCTGTGCAGTAGTCCGCCATGGCTGAAACGCCGCGGGAATTGCTGGTTTCGATAGCCTCGATAAAACGATCTATGGCCGCAAGGGCAAAGCCTTTCTCGATCAATTCTTCTTTTACGCCCTCTATGCCGACCTTATCCAGTTTATCGAAACTGAT
>DGEG01000164.1:9686-10780 GCA_002385825.1 Firmicutes bacterium UBA3932
TCGCATTGATAGAACTGCCGCAACCGTCCTTTTTGTGGTCTCTCCGCACGAAACACCTGTCCGATTTGGATCACTTTAAAGGGCACCCTCAAGCTTGCCCTGTTGTTGGCAAAATACCTGCACAGGGGCAGTGTCAAATCGAAGCGAAGCCCCAGGTCCGCAAGATCTTTCTCTGTGAGGCCTTCTTTGTCCAGGTCCAGTTTTTGGCCCCTTTTAAGGATGCGAAAGATCATGTTGAGGTTTTCGCCGCCTTCGCTCTTATCTAAACGGTCGATGTCCTCCAATATCGGAGTCTGTATTTTAGAGAAACCGTTGTTTTCGTAACTCCTTAGAATAATTGACTTTATGGCATCCCTGACTTTCACTTCATGAGGAAGATAATCCCGGGTGCCCCTTACCGGCTGTACCGAATTGGCCATATCGTTCCCTCCTGTTTATCTGTATCATCCGATCGATGGTTCATTCACTCCAAATGTAATCTCTGCCTAACACAGCCTCCACATCTTCAGAGGCCTGAATGGCTCTATGCAAATGACCTGACGCTTTCAGCGCTTCGTTCTCTTCCAGCTCACTGTCCAAAGGTATGATGGCATAGACATCCTTCCCGCCTGACTTGTATTTATCCAGCCAGGTTCGCATGGCATCCGCGCCTACTAACTCAACATCTTTTGTCACAGGGTCGTAGCTCAGAATTGCTCTCGCAATCATACCCTGTTCCGTATAGCGATTATTCAAAGTCTCCGCTCTCTGATTGGACAGGAAATTCCCCATGGAGTAGAAAACAGGGACTTGCTTTCCCGTCTCTTCATTTTCCAACACGTCAACTCGCTGCAGCACATGAGGATGGGATCCGAAGATTACGTCTGCCCCCATAGCTACAGTTTGTTCCGCAATATATATTTGCCAGGGATTGGGGCTGCGCTGGTATTCCTCCCCCCAATGGTAGTAACATACTACAATATCCGCTCCCTTTTCCCGGGCGGCGTCAATGGTGGCCTTGATTTTCTCTAGATCTTGATCCAGAACCTCATAATTGAAACTGTTGGTCAACTCTTTGGCTTCGTCGGAAAGTATGACTCCGTTAATAGTGGAAC
>DGEG01000022.1 GCA_002385825.1 Firmicutes bacterium UBA3932
CAAGATTTTTTCGCAAATTTGAATTTAACCGCTTGGAAACCAACCTAGACAGCTAGCATATTAGACTCTTCTTTCTGCATATCATGCAGGTGGGTCATACTCATGTATCGCCTGGTTCCCCATGCCTTACTGGCCACGTGTCGCAGCCTAGCGCAAACTAGCATAAGAGCCGAATTACCATCCGGGAAAGTACCAACAACACGGGTTCTACGGCGTATTTCCCGGTTTAACCTTTCAATCACGTTGTTACTCCGCAGCTTTGACCAGTGAGCGTAGGGGAAATCCATGTATGTAAGGGTTTCGAGAATACTATCCTCGATCTTTTGGGCTGCTTCCTTTAGCTTCATATCCCGAAGTTTAGCGACTACCTTCAATGCTTTTTCTTTAGCTGCTTCCTTGCTTTCCTGGGCATGAATCGCTTTAAGCATGGCAGCGACTTCCTTCATCTTGGATCGGGGCGTGACTGCGAACACATTTCGATAGAAATGCACGGTACATCGCTGGAACTTAGAATTCGGGAACACCTCATTGACTGCTTCCAGTAGCCCCAGGCACTTGTCACCGATGAACAACTGCGTGCCTTCCAAGCCGCGTTGCTTAAGACTCTTTAGGAACTCAAGCCAACTGGCTATGTCCTCTTTCATCCCCTCCGCAGCACCGATTACTTCCCGATATCCGTCATCATTAACGGCCATGGCTATCAGAATTGCCACGTTCTCGTATTCGCCACCCCAGCTGCGTTTAAGATATATTCCATCAACATAAACATAGGGATATTTGCCCTTTAAGGGACGATTACGCCAGGTCTCGATGTGTTCGTAGACCTTCTTGTTCAGGTTGCTGACGGTCCCAGCAGACACTCTGGTTCCCCATAGTGCTTCGGTTATGTCTTCTATCCGGCGTACCGAAACACCGGCCAGGTACATTTCAATCAGTGCTTCCTCGACCGAGCTTTCCCTTCGGCGATATCGCTCAATAATCGCGGTTTCAAAAGCTATGCCTTTAAGTTTAGGCATCTTCAATTTCACATTCCCTGATGTTGTAGTTAAATTGCGCTCATAATGGCCGGAGCGATAGCCCTTACGGTGTTCGGTCCGCTCATAGCGTCCTGCGTTAGTTAGCTCCTCTGCTTCTTGTTCCAAGAGGCTGTTGAGTGTCTCCTCTACGCTGTGACGTACGAGTTCCTTCAGTTCGTTCTTTATGGCCCCTTCGTTTAAGTGTATAATCTTCTCGGACATGGTGCTGCAACTCCTTCCTTGGTGAATTGTGTTTAGCGACTTTTATTCTACCAAGCGGTTGCGTCCATGTCCTTTTGTTTTTGGACGCTATTCAATTTTGCGAAACTTATTGTACCTTATCCAATTGTGTAATCAGCGATGTTCACCTTCAAATCAAAATTTGTTAGCATATCAGATCATATATTAAATTACTTGTATGATTTGCTTGCCATTGTCAATTCTCCACTTTTTGTACTCCTCAACATCAGAATGAATGGATTTTAATACCCAAACATATAGTGCTATATCATCTATGTAACCAACACCCGGTGCAACATCCGGGATTAAATCAATAGGTGAAACGATATAAATCAATGTTGAAACTATACTGATAATTGTTCCTATAGGTATGTCGGTATATTCCTTTTTTATGTAACTCCTAACTAAGGAAACCATACAAGCTATATCACTTATATATTCTCCAATGCGAGGAATTAGCTTTAATTTATTCTCAAGTCTCTGAACAAGTCTTTCAAATTTGTCTTCATCATTAATTGTTAATTTTGCTTCTTCGCTATTAGTTTCAAGTGCTTTTCTTAGTTCTTTATCAGTAAATAGATTATTTTCTTTTTCCATTTTAATTCTCCTCTTCTATTTTATTTCTTGTAATATGCTATGTAATTTTTGCGAGGGATTTTGATATTCGTGTCTTTGTCAAACAAAAAATTGACCACTATGTTCGTGAAAAAGTTGACCACCTGAAACAAAAAAATAATAGAGTCTATTCGCAGGTTGACTCACGGCGTCTTTTCAGGGTTTGCTTGAGCCGGTAGCTTTCTCCATTCGTGATTAGGATGTGAGCATTATGGGTAATCCGGTCCAAAAGAGCCGCAGTCATTTTTTCATCACCGAAGATCTGGTTCCACTCTGGGAACTCCAGGTTAGTAGTGATAATCATGCTGCCCCTTTCGTAACGGCTGGAAAAGAGCTGAAACAGGAGTTCCGCCGAGCGCCGGTTAAACGGGATATAGCCCAACTCGTCAACGACTACTAAATCGTACTTGAGCCATTGTTTTTGGAATCTTGAAAGCTTTTTCTCACCCTCCATTTCTATCAACTCATTCACCAGTCCAGCGGCAGTGTAGAAACGAACCTTGTAACGCAGGTGTGCAGCCGAGATGCTCAAGGCTATTGCTAGATGAGTCTTGCCAGTACCTGAATTGCCAGCCAGAATTACATTTTCCCCGGCTTTTATGAACTGGCCGCGAGAAAGACTAAGCACTTTTGTCTGGCTAAGGCCTGGTATCTGTTCAAAATCAAAGCTGTCCAGGGTCTTTTTTATGGGAAACTTGGCCTGGTTGATCAGCCTTTTTATCTGGTTTTCCTCTCGTTTCATCACCTCATTTTCTAAAAGATTGAAAAGATATTCCTCGTAACTCATGTGTTCGCTTTCGGCCCGGCGGGCCAATTCTCGGTAGTTCTGCCCAACGGCGGGAAGCCTCAAAGCCCTGATATAATCCCTAAGTTTTGTCTCGCTCTCTACTTCGCCGAACCTCCTTTCAGAAGCTGGTCATAGCAGCTAAGATCAGGTCGTCCGGGAATGCCCGGTTTCTCTCGATATTTTCCGTATGGATTGCCCTTCAATAAAGTGCCTTTTTCTGATATCCTCTTTAGTAGCCATCCCAATCATTCCTTTTCCTCCTGCATCTATTTGTCTTTACAACTTATAGATTACAGGAAAGGTCGGTTGGGGTGGTCAACTTTTTTGCGGTCATTTCTTTCTCTGGTGGTCAACTATTATGTTATCAAAGACAGTCTTCTGCAGCGACTTTATTCTTGTACTGTTTGCAAATCGCAGTATCGGAATAATAACCGCTATCAATGACTTTCTCTACCACAAAAGCATCCAGGACATCAGGAATACCGCCGATGTGATCTTCGTGGGGATGTGTGGCAATCAAAAGTTCAATGTCATCGACCCCCTGGGCCCGGAGATAACTGACAACAGTTAGACCGTCCGACCGGTTTCCGGCATCGATAAGAATATCATTATTATTGGGCAGTTCGATATAGATGCTGTCAGCTTGACCAACGTCAATGAAGTGGACTTTTGCCGGACCTTGAATGGTGGTAACGGTTGAAATCGTTATCTTTTGTGTGGCCGGATCCCAATTGACAGTACCGCCGAAAGCCTCGCCGACAAATCTCAAAGGAGCCAGGGTGCGGCCGTTTACTATTTTAGCTGGAACATCAAGAGTCTTAACCTGGCCGTTAATCGTAGGAGTTATAGAGCCGATTCTTAGTTTGACAATAGTTCCATCTTTTGTGGCCGTTGCTGTTTGGGTAGACTGGTTCCAGTCTACATTAGC
>DGEG01000113.1 GCA_002385825.1 Firmicutes bacterium UBA3932
GTATTGTCCTTTATTTCATGAAGCACTTCGTACAGCCGCTCAACTAAATCGGGCTGCCTGCGGATAAGCTCAACGGTCTTTTCCAACCGCCAAAGCTCCTTGCGCAGATCCTCTTCCCTGCCCGGTTCAAAGGCGGAAATGGCCTTCGCCCGCTTTTTCCCATAGGGAGTGCGGATATAGAGACTGTTGACCACATATTCAAATCCTGTTTCTGTTTTCGTCTTGGAATTGCAAAGCCGCATATCGTCTCCTTTTCTGTTGGCCGTATCAGTCCTGCTCGCCGTACCGTACATCGATGACCGGCAGGTCGCCCACGGCTTCCCTCATAGCCGTAAGCAGTTCCCTGTGGTCAAAGGAATACCCCGAAGGGGAATAAGGATTCACCGTCAACGCAGCAACTTGAATGTTTTCAAGCACGTTAACCTGAAAACCCCGTTTCCGAAGCTGCTGCCATGGGGTGGCTCCTATGAAAATTTTTGTGGGATCCTTGAGCACAAAGGTTACGCCTTTCAACTTGGAAGGATGGATATCTCCGATGACGCTCTGCGTCAGCGCTCCCGGAATGAAGACCCAATCCGTTTCCTCGTCTATGGCATCGTCCAAAAACCTGCCCGCTGCCAGGGTCGTCTTTAGATCCGGATATTCCCTCCTGTCGCCCTTGATGAGCATGATCTTATCCTCGGCGGCGCCCGCCTCTATCATTTCCCTGATAGGCCCTTCCGGAACCTGGGGCAGCTGATATATATTCAGGATATGAAGGGTCTCCTCCACCACCTTCTTCATGCTCCTTGAAAGAACCGCTCCCGTGGCCAATATGATGGCATCCGACGTGGCGGGCGCCGCAATGGACCTGCGGTCTACCGCCCCGTCTATCAGAATCAGTTCCGCGCCTAGTTCCGTCATCTCGTCGCACATGCTCTTATGATCCGCCGTGTTCACTGGCCCGGCTATCTGCACATAGCCGCTTTCCGCCACCCTGCACAGCATCAGCTGACCCAGGGCTGTGGAATACCGAGTCATCCTCAGTATTTCAAGCCCTGCGTCAGACAGTTCGTACAGCTGAACCGGCACGGATACAATGGTACCGGTATCTAAAAACACCCTGGGTTTTTCCGTCTCGGTGACCAGGTCCGTACACTCTCCGTCCCTGCCTGTAGATGTGACGCCGATGGTCATTCCCTCGTCCATGGCCTCTTCAATCAGGTAGTTTAGAGTGGTGGTCTTACCCGCATTCTTCGCCATTCCTACGATTGCGATCCTCTTATACTTTTGTGCGAGCCGGTTCAGAATCCCCATAAAAACTCCTTTTATTTCTTATCTTTAACCCTCTCGTGGCGGAGGAGGTTCTGGGGCTCCAGAGCCAGTCTCTCGCCCTGCATCAGGCCTGCAACGCCTTCATAGTGATATTTCTTCTTGCCCGTGCAATAGTCGCAGGTGCACTCAAGAGGCGGCAGATCCTTGGGTTCGGTGTATGTGGTAATAACGCCTTCGTAGTTTCTCAGTATTACCTTGTCGGGAGACTGGGAAATCAGGTATTGAGGCATTACAGGAATCTTTCCGCCGCCGCCGGGGGCGTCCACAACGAAGGTGGGCACCGCATAGCCGGAAGTATGGCCCCTGAGACCTTCGATGATTTCGATACCTTTTGCAACAGGTGTTCTGAAGTGCTCGATTCCCAGGGAGAGGTCGCACTGGTAGATATAGTAGGGACGAACCCTGTTCTTCACCAGGTTGTGAACCAGATCTCTCATGATATGCGGGCAGTCGTTGACGCCGCGAAGCAATACGGACTGGTTGCCCAGAGGAATACCGGCATCCGCCAGCTTCCGGCAGGCTTCCATAGCGTCAGGCGTCATTTCTTTGGAGTGGTTGAAGTGTGTGTTCAGCCAGATGGGATGATACTTCTTCAGCATATTCACCAGATTGTCCGTAATCCTCATGGGCATGACCACGGGAGTACGGGATCCCAGTCTGACGATCTCTACGTGGGGGATCGCCCGCAGCTCTTTAATGATATATTCCAATACATCGTCATCAACTAACAGACAGTCGCCGCCGGAGAGAAGAACGTCTCTTACCTCCGGGCTCTTTCTGATGTAGTCGAGGCATGCGTTGATGTCGTCCATGCTCCTCTGAGCGTCGGTTTCACCGGCTAATCTCCTGCGGGTGCAATGCCTGCAGTACATGGAGCACTGGTCGGTGATCAGGAAAAGCACTCTGTCGGGATATCTGTGGGTCAAGCCCGGAGCCGGAGAGTCTTCGTCCTCGTGTAGAGGATCCAGCATATCAGCTTCGCTTCTGTGGGTCTCGGCGAGAACGGGCACAGCCTGCATTCTGACCGGGCATCTGGGATCATCGGGATCCATGAGAGATGCATAGTAAGGAGTGATTCCCAGCCGGAAATTCTTAACTACTGCATTGATGTCTTTTTCTTCTTGTTCCGTCAGGTTTATGATCTTCTTCAGCTGCTCAACGGTGGTGATTCGATTTGCTACCTGCCATTTCCAGTCATACCACTGCTCTTCCGTCACATCCTTATAGGCTTCGATTTCTTTCCAATTCCTTGCCATTTTAATTACCTCCTATCAGTATTTACGTGGCAACTTCTATAGGAAACAACTTAACAATTTCTATGGGAAACAATGGATTGTTTAATTGTTTTTTCTGTTTTCGGACGGTAGAGTGTTCTCCCGCTCGACGGCTACGCGCTGCGTGCCGTACGATCTAGACGGCCCGTCCTGTCTGGTTGGCACTTGCTTGTACTCGCCGGAGCACACTCTACCCGTCCGAAAACACAGCTACAATTGTTTCCCTATGTTTTGTGTTATGCGTACATTTCCGTGAACAGTTCGCGCAGCGGCGGGCACTCTCTGAGCACCTGCAGTGCTATGGCAGCATGTCCTTTCGTATATCCGTTGCCGATAATCATGTTGACGTCTTTACCTACGCCTTCAGCACCTAATGCAGCCTTTGTGAAGCTGGTGGCCATGCTGAAGAAGTAGACGGTGCCGCCGTCTTTGGTGGCGAGAATGCTGGCCATTTCCGTGTTGGGGATGTTTACGCAGTTGATGACCAGGTCAGCAAGCTTTCCGTCTGTGAGTTCCATGATCTTGTTGTATACATAGATTGCATCTTTTGCGTCTGCAGCAAAATATTCGTCCGCAAGACCCAGTTTTCTGGCTCTGTTGGTGCTCTTCTCGCTTCCGCCGATGCAGATGACTTTTCCGGTAACGCCGGCTCTCTTCTTTGCTTCATACAGGCAGAGAAGTCCGGATTTTCCACCGCCGCCGATAACTACAACCGTATCGCCGGGCTTAACTAATTTGGCAGCCTGTGCGGGGGCGCCTGCAACGTCCAGTACGGACAGCGCCAGGTTTTCGGGCATATCATCGGGCAGAACTGCATAGATACCGCTCTCAAAAAGAATAGCCTGACCTTTGATGTCAACCTGATCCACGTCGGGTCTTACTTCAAGAATTTCTTCAATCACAAGAGGTGTGAGAGAAAGGGATACGAGAGTAGCGATCTTGTCGCCGACTTTGAGATCTGTCTTGCCTTCCAATGCGGGACCGATCTCTTTTACGGTTCCGATGAGCATTCCGCCGGAACCTGTAACGGGATTCTTGTGCTTGCCTTGCTTCTCGACAATGCCCATCATGATCTTTTTAATCTCTTCTATATCGCCTTTAGCCTGCTCCTGGATTTGGGTAAAGCTGGCGGAGTCGATATTGAGGGTTTGAACGTCGATGAGAATTTCATTGTCGTAAATTTCCATGGTGTTATCGATCTTTTCTGCGGGTTGAGGCAGCACGCCTTTCGGTTCGATAACGCGGTGTGTTCCATAAGGACATCCTTTTTTCATAGTTGTTTCCTCCCATAAATAGAATCTTGTAAATTGATTTTAGCTTTTCGCTTTAGTTAGCTTCCGCACATTTCGGCATTGGCTGGCTTTCGCACATGCTTACTGTGTACCGAAACGGACTTTGCCATACTTTAAACAGCAATTTTTATGCCAAATTAGTTTTTGCTTCTTTCGTCATGTGTCCCGCTTGTGTCGTGTACCTGTCCGTTGGCTTCCATGGGTCGGAAAACCGCTGAATTTAGCCCATCTCTCCGTTGTTAACGGCTTTGCTGATTCGTCAGAAACCTTCCTCCACCTCCTTCGAAGATTGTAGAATTTTGCCCCATTCGATGCAAAAGCGGTTCAGGTAGACAAAAACCCGAACCGCTTTTTGTTCATATATTATATTTGTTCTTTTTTCGGATCAATTGAGACTGGCTGATCCCTATGGCTTTAGCTGCTTTTCGAGAAGAACCGTACTTCTCATAAGCGCTTTTTATTATGTTTTTCTCAAAATTAGCCACCAGCAAATTCAGATCCAATACGACGCCTTTCTCTTCTTCTGTCTCTTCCGTTCCCAAAGGCTCCATGTTTTCAAAGAGATCCACGTGCAGCTCCTTCATCACGTCAAAGACCGTAATGGTCTCGCCTTTGGCGGAAATCAGCAGCCGCTGAACCATGTTCTCCAGCTCCCGGATGTTGCCGGGCCAGTCGCGGCCTTTCAGGTACTCCACCGCGTCTTCGGTGATGTCGCGTTTGATGCCGAATTTGTCGTTATATTTCTTAATGAAATATTGCACCAGCGCCGGGATTTCCGCCCTTCTCTCAGAAAGATTGGGAACGCGGATGGGAAACACGTTGAGCCTGTAGTAAAGGTCCCTTCTGAACCGCTTGGCGCTGATGGCTTCCTCCAAATCACGGTTCGTGGCCGAAATGATGCGGACGTTGGTCTTCACCGGCCTGGTGCCTCCCACCCGGTAAAACTCCCCGTCCTGGATTACTCGCAGCAGTTTGGCCTGCACGTCCATGGGCAATTCCCCCACCTCGTCAAGGAAGATGGTGCCGTTGTCCGCAAGCTCGAAATATCCCTTTTTCCCCGAAGGATTGGCTCCGGTAAAAGATCCTTTTTCATAACCGAACAGTTCCGATTCGATCAAGTTTTTGGAAATGGAAGCGCAGTTGATCTTTACAAAAGGCTGCATCTTCCGGGCACTGTTCTTTTGGATCAGGGTTGCTATCTTTTCTTTGCCCGTTCCCGTTTCTCCGGTGATAAGCACGTTGCAGTCGTATTTCGCCACGCTCAGGATTTCGTCCAACACGTTTGCCATTGCCCTGCTTTCGCAGATGAAGTCTTCCACCAGACTCTTGCGATAATGAGGCATTGCAAGCCCGCTGCCGGAGCGTCCCAAGGGATAGTCCACATTGTCCTCCACATCCGGCGTCACCACCGTGGCAGTCCGCAGGTAGGAAGCCAGCTTTCTCACAAGGTCTATGTCAAATTCATCGTATTCCTCCAGGTAACCTTCCGCGCAGCGAATTGTCAGCTGCCTGGAAATGGATTCAGTGATGTAAACCGCTATATTATAATTGTTGATAAGGTTGGCGAAAAAGACGGTTCCACCGTAGCGGGTGGCTAGAATGTTTACCGTCTCAGCCCCGGGGATGTTGGCGCAGTTGACGCTCATGTCATAATGCCCTTCCGCATTCAGGCGCTGCAGGCATTCCACCGGACGCAGGATGTTCACGTAATGAATTTCCGTAAAGACTTCGTTGAGCAGTTCGTCCAGGCTGTCTCCTTTAAATATGATGTCGGATTTTTTGTCTAAAAGGCAGACCACCTGGGCATCGGGCCCCGCGGCGCTCCGGATGGCGCATCCAAAGAGCAGATTGGTGAGCAGGTTGTTTCCCACTACGAGAAAGTTCCTCTTGCCTTTGGCTTCCCGGCTCACCGCGTAGAGGGTGCCGGATTCGTCGTAAGCGAAGAGCAACAAATCGATGGGCACGTCCTTCGGCGGCTTCACCACCGGAAATTCATCGAACAGGATCGCATAGCCTTCCGCTTCTATCTGGGAATAGGCCATGTCGATTTTCGTGATGCGGCTTATGTAAATGGGGATAGCTGCCAGGGAAGCATTGCAGATAACCTCGTCCCCCGGTTTGAGGCCCTTCTTATTGTGATACTCGCTTCCGATCTCTTCCACGATGCCGTAGACCACGCCTCCCGTATCCGTCGCAGGATTATGAAGCTTCCCTCTCCGGATAACAATATCCATGATTTTATCTTTTATTTTTTGCGGGTCGTTGTTGGCTTCGATGCAGATCTGTTTGAAGCTGGTGCTTTCGATATGAAGCCTCTTTATCGACACCCGAAGCTCTTTAGGGTGGATTTCCCGGTTGTTGTCCACTCTCCATGCCGAGGTGGAGAGAACATGTTTTGGCTCAAGCACCCGGTTCAATCCAAAGCGGTTAAACATATATTGAACCTCCTGTTTTCCGGTTCAACCAAAACGATTGAACATACATTTATTAATTTATGGTCCAACCAAAACGGTTAAACATTTATTTGTTAGCATACCTGTTGTTTCGGTCCACCAAAATGATTGAACATATATCGATCACTCTGTTTGCCCCGGTTAAACCAACATGATTGAACATATCGATTTCCCTGTTGCCTTCCTGTTCATTCAAAGCAACTGAACATATATTGAACCCTTTGGTTTTTAGGTGATGCAAATCCGGTTCGAAATCTGGCCAATATAAGCATAACGCATTGGTATAGAAATTGCAAATTTAATCTGTTAAGATCGATAT
>DGEG01000027.1:0-156 GCA_002385825.1 Firmicutes bacterium UBA3932
GAGGATCTTTATAAATATCTCCAGGTTGCGTATGGTCATCAGCGTAAATCCTATGGGAAGGGCCAGATAGGGTATCCACATGGGCATGGAAAGGGCGGGTGAAACCTGGCCGCTGTTTTGAATGAACTCCACCAGTTTTATCCCGTAATATGCCAT
>DGEG01000027.1:485-10800 GCA_002385825.1 Firmicutes bacterium UBA3932
GATGACGTTTTCTTCTATTTTGTTTAAAAGCTTCATAAAACCCATCTCCTCTTGGCGGTTTGGATAATAGAGTTATAGAATTTAGCCCGGACAAAGCATCAAGCAAATGCCCGGGCGTAAGGTCAAACAAGCTCGGAAATGATCATTGATACTTTTCGATTGCCTCCAGGATGGTATTGAGTACTTCCTGTTTGCTCGGGGTATTGGCAAAAGTCTCATAGATGGGCTTGGATGCTTCCACGAAAGCTGCGCGGTCAGACTCGCTGAACTCTACGATTTTGATGCCCGTTTCTTTGATCTGTTCCATATAGCCCGCTTCTTTGTCCCTCAGGGATTGTCTCTGAACCTCTGCAGCCACCTTGCCCGCTTCCTGGATCATCTCTTGATATTCAGCCGGCAGGCTGTTGTACCAATCCAGGTTTGCAACCAAAGCATACAGGAGGAAACCGTGATTGCTGAGCATTAAGTAATCCTGAACCTCATAGTATTTTTGAAGCGTAATCGTACCGATGGGGTTCTCCTGCCCGTCTACAGTCTTCTGCTGCAACGCATTGTAGAGTTCGGCAAACTCGATGGGAATCGGATTTGCTCCCCAGGTCTTGTATTGCTCCATGAGCAACGGCGACGGCATGACTCGCATCTTCAAGCCCTTCAAATCGTCGGGGACATGAATTTCCTTGTTGCTGGTGGTCATCTGCTTGAAGCCGGAAGCCCAGAAGCTGATGCCTTCAAAGCCTTTTTCCCTGGCATACTTAAACAGAACATCGCCGCCCTCGTTGTCAAGCACCTGCCACATGGTATCCTCGTCCGGCCACAGGAACGGGAAGTCGGCTACTTCAAACTCTTCTACGAAGGGGGTCAGAACGGATATGGGCTGCAGGGTCATCTGACTTGCACCCATCTGCACCGCTTCGGCCTGCTCTCTCATGGACCCCAGCTGCATGGCCGGATAGATGTCCACTGTGATCTTTCCGTCGCTGAGCCTTTCAATCTCTTCCTTGAATGCCACTGCGCCGTCATGCTCTGCGCTGGCTTCCGGCTGATTGTGGCCGAGCTCAATATGTACTGATGGCAGCTCAGCTACATCGCCGTTTTCCTCGTCCGGCGCTTCGCCTCCGGCGCCGCAGCCGGCCAAAGTGAATAATAACATTGAAAGAACTAATAATAGAGCCCATTTCTTCTTCAATTTCACACCCTCCTTAATAACTCTTTAATAACTCTTTGATTTTCCTATATAAATATCATTATGATATTTATCCTCCCCGCATCCATGCAGCATGGAAACTGCTTTCGCCGTTTTTTTCAGTATGGCTATCTTTTCGTCCACGCCGATGTCCGTTTTGCCTTCCAAAATGGTGATGCTGGCAATGCATTTGCCATCCCTGTTAAACACGGGAGCCGAGTATCCGTTGACGCCGTCCTGCATTTCTTCCAGGCATGCGCCGTAGCCCTTTTCTTTTATGTCCTGCAGCTTGGCAAGAAAGTCCTCTCTGGTCATGATGGAATACTTGGTGTAGGGAATAAATTCCATGTTGTTAACAATCCGTTCAATGACATGTCTTTCCTGGTAAGCCAGGAGCACTTGCGCCGAGACCGCCACGGAAAAAGGCATCAGCGCGCCGATTCTCACATAGAAATTGGAGTTTGGGCTTTCTGAAATCGTGTCGATGCACACCACTCTATCCTGTTCCATGACTGACAGAAAAACCATGCGACCCAATTGGTTGGAAAGCTCAACCAAGAGATCCCTGGACCGCTCTCTGATGTCCAGGTGATTCAGCAGTCCGCTGGCAATGGATAACAGCTTCACTCCCAGTTTGTATCTCTTTGTAATTTCGTCCTGCGTTACAACGCCATGCTCTTTCAGCGAGGATAGAATCCGGTGTACAGAGCTTATAGGCAATTGCAACTCATCCCTGATTTCCGTAATCATCAGGCCGTTTCTGCTGTTGCCCAGCATTTCAAGAATCCAAATTACCCGATCTATCGATTGCATAGTTTCCTTCCTTTGCATTACTTTTTCTCATCCCTGCCACTTTTTCGACTCATCTCGGAACAATTATCTTCTATTTTTCTTATCCATGTCTTATTTTCACCAGTTTTCTTCTACTGTTACTCATCTTACCGGTTGATTTCCGATTAGCGGAAACTGTTTCCGATTTTGGCGTATAATAAATCTAGCCTGTGCTTTTACTGAAAATTAAGATAATTGATTTTTAAAGCCATTTTACACGCTACCAATTCATTTGTCTATGCTTTTCTTCAAAAATCAAAAGGGACAGTCCCTTTTGATTTTTGTATTCAGTGTCTTTTTGTATTTGGTGTCTGTATTTGGTGTCTGACACCAAATACAAACTTGGCACTTTTTCCGCCGTTCCCCCACAGATTGTCTTTGTTGTCAAAAATCAAAAGAAACTGCCCTGATTTTTTGCGCAGATAAAAAGCCATCCTGAAGGGAAGGCTTTTCAATAGTTTATGCACAGATTCATTACTCTACATATTCATTTACGTTTATGTACAGGTTTCAGTCATCTTTCATAATATCATCCAGAATTTTCAACGCCTCCAAAACATAACCGGGGCATCTCTCAAATATAACACCGCTCTCGAACGCCTTCTCCGCATCACCGGGCTTTCCAAAATCGTATCCTATGAGATCCCGGCAAATAGTAGAGCCCTTGGCTTCGGTAAACCGGCGGTTGAATTCAGCTACCTTTTCTCTCATTTTCTCATCGCCCTCAATGTCGCCGGGCTCGCTATGCCCATACTTCATGCCGATAGCAAGCATGGCGCCGGCTACTGCGCCGCAGGTATCTCCATTGAACATACCGCCACCGAAAGGTGCAGCAATCCGAGCCGCTTCTTCCTTTGTGTAACCTAAAGCCTCGGCCCACTCCATTAAAACAATTTGAGAGCAATGGATATGGTTCATAAAATATTCGTTAATCTGTTGTTCCGTTAAACTCATACTCACTTCCTCCCTATTTTTATCCGGCGTTTTTTCCGGTACTTTTTGGTCTTTAGCTGTCTCTTCCGTTACATATTATTGTTTATTCTAATAACGATAGAATATTTTGTCAATTTGATTGATTTAATTTTTGCCAGCTCCTCCTATAGTTTTTCCGGCTCTTCCACCGCGGCTTTCGAACGTAATGTTCTACACATATTTCCTTGCACCGAGTATATGCAGATATCGGGCAACGTCAAACTTATAGGAATCAAGCGGCCGCATCCAGGCGTCAAAACTGTGGGCAGCTACAAAAATACGACCATCAATGATACCGCACACGATGGGCGAGTGGTAGAAATGCCCGTTGGCATGGCCAAGCTGTACGATATCACCGATAGCCACCTCAGAGGGGGAGGTTACAATGGCATAAGGACCTTCCTTCTTGTTATTTACAAGAAAGTTGTACAGGTACTGAACCCCGGTCCAGGCGGGCGCCCTGTCGTTAGCGGAATTGTAATACCAACCGAAGGTAGGTGTGTAATTCATTACCCCACAGCCTGCATAAATGCACTGAGAAACATAGTTGGTGCAGTCTCCGCCAAGCTTTTCGAAATCCAGATACCTGGGATTGCGGTCAAATGCCCACCTTTCCGCGTATTCAATGGCTTTATTTCTGTTATATTCCGTATTTATAAGCATGCCCTTCCCTCAAAAATCAAAAGGGACAGTCCCTTTTGATTTTTGACGCCAACTCCACCGCAACTTGCTTTTGCGTTCCTTTACAGCCGGCGGAAGATTTCATTAAGCAGGAGAATCTGAATGAAATCCCTGAACAACCCGCGACGTCGAAATCTACGCCGGAAAAAAGGAACGGTGACAGGTTGTGCGTAATCCTGGCTGCCACTCAGTTCAGATACTGATGTTGTAGCCGTATCGCCGCCGGCGTATTCCGACAGATCGGGATACATGGTAAGTAAATCCGTGTAGATGCTGTCGACGAGCCTTTCGATTACCTCCATGGAAGGCATCGTCCCGCCGTAAGCTTCCAACTGATCGCAAATTTCCATAATAAAGGGCTGTACTTTGTAATATATCTCGGGGTAAGCCGGTTCATATGACATGATTTCATCCATCGTGACGTCCATGTTGGAATTGCTCATTACGCGCTATCTCCTTTCGGGTTTTTAAAAAATATCCTAAAATCCTGCACGTTCTGCCCAAACGCGAGTGTTTGACCCAAAGCTTTTTAAAACCAACGCCGGCAATTTCACCGTGGATCTGGTGGAATCTGGCATACTACTTAATATATGAAGAAGCGTGGGAAATGTGATTTGTGTTGCATTTGCACATTTTGATCCAATCTCCATCCTTGCCGGCCACCGTGCAAGCGCCGCATATACCCTCGCCGCAACATATGCGAAAATTGTTGCTGACAGCCAGCTCAGCACGGGGCAAACGCTTCCTCACCATATTTCCTATTTGCTCAAGAAAATAATCCGACGTAAACAGAACCACTATGTCGTATTGCTCTTTTTCCAGGAGCTCGCCCATATCTTCCCGATAACCTTCTTCGTTCAACTGAATGAAACGAATAGTCCCCTCGCCTTCGCCCAGATAATCAGCTATCAGATCTTCGCTGATCTTTTCCATGTCGATGATCAGATCTACGCGGTTTTTCCTCCACAGGTAATTTGCCGTAAGAATCGCGGGGGCAAGCCCAATGCCCTTTGCCACAACCAGGATTTTCTTGCCCTTTACGTGTTTGAATGTAATGGAATCGATTCCGAGCACTCCGTTTCTGTAGATCCCTCTGACCATTAACTGTCCCTCCGCTTTCGCAAGGGTCTTAGTTTTGGCGGATATGATTTTTATGGCAACGGCAATGATTCCTTCCTCAATATTCGCTTCCATTACGCAAAGCGGAGTTGCATAGTAAGATTCGCTGTTTTTATCACGCAAAAAAACGTAGGATCCGGGACGGCTGGCCTTTATAGCAAATCCCTTTCCTACCCTGAGCCCCAAAACAATCAAATCGTCTAAATAATTTTTCCTATATACGATCTCCGCGGCAAAATCAGCCCTTGGATTATTGACTCTCCTGTTTCCCTGAATAAATTCATTGTAGACGCATACGCCTTTCCAATTGCAGTCACAACCTTCCCGGCCCTGAAGCCTGCTGCAGATAAGACAATCGTTAGTTAATGCCAAATAACATGGGCAGTTCTCACTACCCACATCTATACAATCAACGCTGTGATCACTCACTACCTGCACCTTCTCTCAAATCGTAGGCCCCAGCCCGAATTGTATTTGGTGTCTTGCATTTGGTGTCTGGCACTTTTTACAACTCCTTGCATTTGGTGTCTGACACCAAATACAACTTTTGCCAAAACCGACTCCGAATTTGCTGCATCGATTACAAGCAGCGCTGGCGCCCAATTACTATAAAAGTATGCATTAAAACTGTAATGAGTGACGAAGGAAAGGTGCGTTTTTGGCTACATTGCCACCCCATCGATATCTTCAAGATAATACAAAGGATGAGAGCACAAATATTCACCGCTCACATAGAGCTCCAAGGTCCCCGCTTCCTGCCAACGACGGACGGGAGCGCGAACATTTGTCGGCAAGCGATACACCACTTCAAGTTTTTCCGTTACTCCTTTCCGAAGGGGCAACATAATAGGATCTTTCGGTCCAACGAAGACATGGTCTTTGTTTCCGGAGTTTACAGGAATGGCTTTCAACACCCTCTGCCCTTCAATGATTTTGCTCATTTCAAAGCATTCAAACGCGTAATCCATCAGTTTGTAACTGTCATTGAACCAATTCGGAGCATTCATTACCACGCAGATCAGCTCCATCCCGTTTCTCTCAGACGAAGCTACCAAAGTCCGCCCCGACCTTTTTGTATAACCAATTTTTATTCCCGTTCCGCCGGGGTATTCAAAAACAACCTTGTTTTTGTTATAAAAATGCCTGTACTTTCCCTCTTCCCGGTCGGCAACCCAGGATTTAGCTCCCGCAATCGCTTTGAATTCA
This sequence comes from Firmicutes bacterium UBA3932, assembly GCA_002385825.1. Classification (GTDB taxonomy): domain Bacteria; phylum Bacillota; class Clostridia; order Peptostreptococcales; family Anaerovoracaceae; genus UBA1426. The sequence continues at coordinate 6,478 of DGEG01000027.1, forward strand.
TGATTCTTCATGGCTTCACGAGCGATGATAGCCATATCGTAGGCAGTAGTATAATGATTTTCATCAAACAGACCGCTGGGATTCATAAAATGAGTATCCATTGCCCCCATCGCCTGAACCCGTTCGTTCATTTTCTGAACAAATGCTTCCGTCGATCGATCGATAAGGCAGGAAATTGCCGTGGCGGCATCGTTACCCGATCGGAGCATCAGTCCGTACACCAGGTCCCGGAGAGAAATTTTTTCTCCCGCGGAAAGGTAAATAGAAGATCCCTCTACTCCCACCGCCGCTCCCGGAATCGGAAAGACCCGGTCCAAATCCCCGGACTCAATAGCTAAAAGCGCCGTGACGATCTTTGTAGTGCTGGCAGGATAGACCTTTCGCCTGCCGTTTTTCTCATAAAGAACTTTCCCCGTAACCTGCTCAATAACAATGGCGCTCTGGGCTGAAACATCCGGAGGGGGGGCTTGGGCAGCACCGTTCAATGGTTGAGATTCTGCAAGGCTCTCCGGCGGAACCAGCAAGCACGCTACTATAATAAAAAATATTGTAAAAGCAGTGAACAGTCGCAAATATGGATTAATCATACATTCTCCTTTCGGTTCTCCGGTTTGTATTTGGTGTCAGACACCGAATGCAAAGAGTTGTAAAAAGTGTCAGACACCAAATACAGCAGATACCAAATACAAACCGGCACCAAATGCAAGTTTCGCCAAATTAAAAAAACTCCTCTCTACTATGTTTTGCAGTAGAACAGGAGTTTTATACTTGCAAAAAGTGTCAGACATCAAATGGGAACTTCAGTTATTTGTGAGAATAAGTGTTGAATATAACCAATTTGTATTTGGTGCCAGACACAAAATACAATGGACATAAAATATAATGAACCAATAGATTTGACCCCTAATACAATTGACCTCAATTATCGCAACAGAGTGAATTACACACAAAATAGAGCTTTATCTAATTTCGATGTTTTTTCAAATTTTTAGTTGATTTAGAAGCATGTATTTGATTTTAAAAAGCAAAAATAATCGTGGCGACTACTAGTTCCAATGATTGTATAAACGAAGCCTGAAATAAATGTTGCAAAAAGTGTCAGTCATCAAATGCAAGATTTGGCTATTTGTTAGGAATCTCCAGGGTAATCTGCAGGGGATCCGCTGCTTCGCCTTCTTCGGATTCCCGGATTACATCGCTGATATCCTCCATCCGGGGCAGATCATTAAGATTTTTAAAACCGAAATTTTTCAAGAAAGTCTTTGTTGTGCCGTAGAGAATAGGCCTGCCGATTCCGGTGCTGCGGCCTACTTCCTCGATGAGGTCCTTCTTGATCAATCCTTCGATAACCCTGTCGCACTTGATGCCGCGAATCGACTCAATCTCCGCCTTTGTTACAGGCTGCTTATAGGCGATAATGGCCAGCACCTCCATGGCGGATTGGGACAGCCTTTTCTCCTTCACCGGAGTGCAGAGCTTCCTTATGTACTCGTCGTTGCCTTCCCAGGTGCAGAATTGAAAGGCTTTATCGATTTCGCGGATTCGAATGCCGCGGTTCTGCGTCTCATACTCCATTTGAAGCTCTTTAAACAATTCGTAAGCTTCTTTACGATCGATGTTGAAAATATCTGCGGCCACCTTTGAATCCAGGGGCTCTCCCCAGACGAACATCATGGATTCAAACGCGGATTTTATAGTTTCTCTCAAACTCACCGGTTATTCCCCTCCTTAGCGGCCATCTCCTTTTCATTGACCGTGATTACGATTTCGCCGAAATTCACGTGCTGGCGGACCTTCACCGCTTTCTGCCTCATCAGCTCCAGCATGGAAAGAAACGTCAACACCACGTTTTGCCTGGTCCGCTCACCGCCTAAAATCTCGCCGAACTTCAATCGCTTCTTCTTAATAAAAAGATGTTTGATCTGCTCGATGCGGTCCTCTATGGTCATCCGCTGGCGTTCGATAATCCGGTAGCGCTCCCGCACTTCCTCCAGGGTTTTCTTCCTTTCGAGAAACAGTTTGAACGCCTTGACAAAAGCAACCAGATCCAAATTCAAATAGATATCCGGTTCGTTGGTGTAAACGGACAGATCCTCCTGGGGCTTGGTGTGGATCCGCTGCATGCGCTCTTCCTGCTCTTCCAAAAATGCAGCAACCAGCTTGTATTGCTTGTACTCCAGCAACTTCTGCACAAGCTCGCTCCTCGGATCCTCCATCAGCTCCTGATCGTCTTCGCTGACTCTCCTCGGGAGCAGCATCTTGGATTTGATCTCAATCAAAGTTGCGGCAAGCACCATGAATTCGCCGGCGAGATTGGCGTCGATCCTCTTCATCCGCTCCACATATTCAATATATTGTTTTGTGATCTCGGCAACCTGGATGTCGTAAATGCTCATCTCCGCATTCTCAATGAGGTAAACGAGCAAGTCGAAGGGACCTTCGAACACATCCAGCTTCACTTTGTACACCATAACCCACTCCGTCGCCAGCTTGGCAGTCTTGGTAGTCGCCAGTTTGGCAGTCTTGACAAATGTAATATATTTTAAAACCCCGGGATTGCCTTCCCGCCGCTCATCGCTTTACATTCGATCTGTCTGCGTTTTCATTTCTTTTTATTACGGCCACCCGGTCCTTCCCGGCCAAATCCTTTATAATCTCCACCGGTCCGTAGGCGCCTGCTTCCTCCGCCAGCAGTGGCACTGTAATCCCCTGATCATACCCGATCTCTAAAAGGAGCACGCCCTCCTCCACAAGATAGCGCCAGGCCTCCTCCAAAATCCGCCTGTAGAAATCCAAACCGTCCTCACCGCCGTCCAGCGCCAGCAAAGGCTCGTGCTCCCGCACCTCCCGCATGAGAGTGGGCAACACCCCGGTGGGAATGTAAGGAGGATTGCAGACGATCATATCAAACTGCTTCCTTCCCCTGTCTTTTCTGTTTTTCGGAAAGGGCCCAAACAGATCCCCTTCCACAAAACGAATCTGCCGGTCCACACCGTTTATCCTGGCGTTCTCCTTGGCCACCTCAAGAGCATCGGAACTGATATCCGACCCCAGGACGGCTGCCTTCCGCTTGGCCTTTTTCAAATAATAGGCCAGGCTTACGGCAATGGCTCCGCTTCCGCAGCAGAGGTCCAAAATCCGAAAACCTCCGCGAGTCTCCTTCCGCGCCTTCAAAATCTCGAGAGCCTTCTCCACCAATATTTCCGTATCCTGCCTCGGAATCAGCACCTTCTCATTCACACGGAAGGGCAACCCCATAAACTCCTGGCTTCCCGTTATGTACTGCAGGGGCATACCCCCCGCCCGTATATCCACCAGCCGAAAATACTCCTCGCATATCTTGTCGTCCAACTCATCCCCGTAGTGCAGGAAAAGCCAGGACTTGTCCTTTTTTAACATATGACAGAAAAGAAGCTCCGCATCCAAGCGGGGCGTTAAACATCCTTCCCGAGTAAAACGCGCTTCGGCCATGTTCAGAATATCTTTCAGCAACAGCTTCATATTTCCGTCTTTTCCCCCATAAGAGCCTCCTCCGTCTCCGGAAACAGATTTCCTTCTATGTCCGTAATTCCGACGAACTCTTTCGGGCCCTCCGAATTCAGCACCGCCTTGAGGGCAGCGATGGCCACCTCCAACTGTTTATCGTCGGGAGGCAGCGTCGTAAGCTTCTGCAGCGCCAGGCCCGGCAAGCTCAAAATTTTTATAAAGGTAGAATTCCCCTGTCCCGCCATCCGCAACAGCTCATAGGACACCCCTGCGATAAACGGAATCAAAAGCAGCCTGGAAGCTATGCGCAATAGCAGGTTCGGCCACCCGAGCAGGGAAAAAAGCAGCAGGCTGACCACCATTACGAACATCAAAAAGCTGGTGCCGCAGCGCGGGTGCAGCGTTTCGAATTGTTTGCAATTTTCGATGGTAAGGGGCAAACGGTTTTCGTAACAGTGGATGCAGTTGTGCTCCGCGCCATGAAACTGAAACACGGTACGGATATCCTTCATGCGAGAAATCACCGCCACATAGCCGACGAACATGAGGATGCGAAACACGCCTTCCAGCAAGTTCAACACGATCTCGTTCCGCGTAAGAAGCTCAAAAATATTGACGACCCAAGTGGGCAAAATAATAAATACCCCTACGGTGAACAAAACAGCCAGTACAACCGAAGCATAGAGCATGGCATTCAGAGCAGCTTTTTTACCAAACCGCTTTTCCAGCCAAAGAGACAGCTTGTCCGGCTCGTACTCCTGACCCCCTTCGGCATTTTCCAGAACTTCTGCCGAATAAAGCAAGGTCTTCGTCCCCGTCACCAGGGCATCCACGAAA
>DGEG01000095.1 GCA_002385825.1 Firmicutes bacterium UBA3932
GAATGCTTAAATACTTTGCGGCGGAGGGGATAGTGGAGCTGTTCCGGGGCGGAATTTTGTTGAAAGATACGGATAAGTTGACGCGGATGACAAACTAAGATGTCAAAAGAGCGCCTTACATCTTATTGGGAAGCATCGGGGGAGAAATTATGATTGGGGAAACTATGCTAAAAGTTGAGAATGTTACCAAACGTTACGGCAAGGTGGTTGCCAACGACAACATCAGCTTTCAAGTAGGACAAGGTCAGATAGCGCTGCTGTTAGGTCCCAACGGTGCCGGCAAGTCTACAATTATAAAGTGCATAGTCGGTTTACTCCGGTTTTCGGGACGGATCGAAGTGGATGGGAAACACAATAAATCCCTGGAGGCGAAGAGGGTTTTGGGATATGTTCCTGAAATGCCGGCGATCTATGACTTGTTGACAGTCGATGAGCATATGGAGTTTATCCGGCGGGCATACAGGCTCCCCGATGACGGTTATGACCGGGTGTTGTTGGAACGGTTCGAGCTGCTGGATAAGAAAGATAAATTGGGAAAAGAGCTGTCGAAAGGTATGCAGCAGAAGCTTTCCATCTGCTGCGCTTTGCTTCACAGACCCAAAGTCATCGTGCTCGACGAGCCCATGGTGGGGCTTGATCCTCGTGCCATCAAAGAATTGAAACAATTGCTAAAGGAACTTCGCAGCGAAGGGGCGGCCATACTGATCAGCACTCACATGCTGGACAGCGTGGACGAGTATTGGGATGTGGCCCACATTATGGTTAAAGGCTCTTTTGCCGCAACCCGTTATTCCCGCGGCGATGCTGAATCCGGAGAGGAAACAAACCTGGAAGAGCTGTTTTTCCGTATTACCGAGGGTAGTGGTGCAGAAAGAGGAACAGCGAATGAAGGCGGCGAGGGGACGGAGAAATGAGGGCATTATTCTATATTTTGCTGATCCGGTTTAAGAATCGAATCAAATCTCTTGTAAAAAGCCCCGGAGCCTTAATCCTGATCGTCATACTGCTTGCCCTTTTATTGCTCCCGGTGCTGACAGGAGATCACGGTTCCGTCGATGAAAGGACGGACTATCGCTCCATGGAGGAAGTATACGCCATTATGACGGTGTTTTATTGTATTGCTTTTGTCATGGGGAGCTACAGCGGCCTTTCCAAGGGCGCCAGTTTGTATTCCATGCCCGACATAAATCTTGTCTTTACTTCGCCCATTTCAGCGAAAAAAGTGCTGTTCTACGGTTTAATACAGCAGATGGGAACTTCTCTGTTCGTCGGCTTCTTTATATTGTATCAGTACGGATGGATGCATAATACTTACGGCATATTTATGGGCGGTCTGGCTTTGATCTTGCTCGGATATGCGGCTACTGTGTTCTGCGGCCAGCTTACGGCCATGGTCCTATATTCATTAACCACAGGAGATGAAAGGAAAAGCAACGGGGCAAAGGCGGCCTTTCTGGCTGTCAGCGGCCTGGCGGCGCTGTATCTGCTCATCTCCGTCTACCCGGAAAGAGGCCGGTGGCTGGAAACCGCCGTATCCGTCCTTAACGGATTCCCAATGAAGCTCTTCCCTGTAGGCGGGTGGGCCCAGTCTGCCATTGTAGGAATCATGGCGCACAATTGGATGAACCTGGCCTTCGGGTTAGGGGCGTTACTGCTTTATACCGCAATATTGGTTGGGTTCATGGCAAAGGGCGATGTTGATTTTTATGAAGACGTGCTTAGGTCGGCTGAGATTACTTACAGCGCCATTGCCGCCAGCAAGCAAGGCCGCTTTGACGGGGCTATGGTACAAAACGTAAAAGTGGGCAAAACCGGTATAGGAAAAGGCTTCGGTGCGGACAGTTTTTATTATAAACACCGGCTGGAGAGCCGGCGCGCCAAACTTTTTCTGCTGGATCGTACTTCCGTCATTTTTATTTTGATAATCATCGCTTTTGCCTTTTTTATGAGGAGCGCAGGCATCATCCCTGCATTTATCTTTGCCACGTACATGCAGATTTTCAGCGTGGCGTTGGGGCGCTGGATCCGGGAACTGATGCTTCCTTATATTTACATGGTTCCCGAGCCCTCGTTTATCAAATTGCTTCACTGTCTCCGCGAAAGCCTGCTGCGGATCGTAGCGGATGCTGTGGTGTTATTTATTCCTATAGCTTTTATGCTTAAACTAAGCCCGGCGGAAACCATGGTTTGCATTGGGGCAAGAATTTCCTACGGCCTGTTGTTCACTTCAGGCAACATCGTGGTACAGCGGTTTTTCAGTGGTCTGACATTAAAGCTGTTGTCCTTGTTCTTCTATTTCGTCACCATGGTGCTCTTAATTTTGCCCGGCATCGGTGTCGTCGCTCTGCTTATGTTTTTAGACATTCAAATTATTCCGGCGAACGTTCAAATATTTTCGGCTTTGATTCTGTGCAACCTATTGGTGTCACTGGTAACTGTGTTTATATGCAGAAATATGTTGGAATATTCTGAGATGAATTATCCCGGCTGAAATCATCAACGCGATGAAGCGATAAAGGCGGAAAGTGTTGAAATTTACCGTTTCCGCATTCTGGCAAAGGCCTTCTTTTCTTGACGTATTCAGTAAACAAGTATAGAATTATAACGTGCAGTTTGAAAAAAACACAAAAAAATCAACGACTAGAATAATATAGAAAATTGGAGATGTATTAATTATGATGAAATTCATCGCAAAGCGCGTAGCTCAGGCGTTGATAGTAATATTTCTGATTACGTGCATTACTTTTCTTTTGATGAATTTGGTGCCGGGAGGTCCCTTCCTGAGTGAAAAGAGTCCCTCTCCTCAGGTATTAGCAGCTTTGGAAGCGAAATATGGATTGGACAAGCCCGTTCCGGTTCAGCTGAAGAATTACATAGTACACGCGCTTCAAGGGGATTTCGGTGTATCGATGAAGATGCAGAAGAACCGGCCCGTTGGTACCATTATTATGGAGATGTTTCCCGTTTCGGCCAAGGTGGGCATAATCGCCCTGGTGGGCGCGGTTCTCATTGGTGTACCCATCGGATGTATTGCCGCTTACTACAGGGGAACCTGGATAGACAGCGCCCTCCGGGTTTTGACTACTATAGGGGTTTCCATTCCCGGTTTTGTAGTGGCTACCGTGCTGTTGATTCTGCTGGGTTCTACATGGAAACTGCTTCCCACGGTAGGATTGACCAGCTGGAAGAGCTATATCATGCCTTGTTTCAGCTTGGCTTTCTATCCCATGTGTTATATCGGCAGGCTGGCCCGTTCCAGCATGCTGGATGTCATCAATCAGGAATATATCCGGACTGCAAAGGCTAAAGGTGTTCCTACATTTAAAATCGTTTTCAAGCATGCGCTGCGGAACGCTTTTATCCCGGTTTTGACATATTTGGGTCCGTTGACCGCCGGAATTCTTACTGGAGGTTTTGTCGTGGAGACGGTGTTCAATATTCCCGGACTGGGAAGATATTTTGTCCAGAGCATTTTGAATCGTGATTACCCCATTATCATGGGCACAACCATATTCCTGGCGTCTTTCATTGTAACCATGACGCTTGTGGTAGATATTCTGTATAAAGCTGTCGATCCGCGGATCGATCTTGCGAAAGGAGGATCGAGATAATGCGGATACATAAATTTTTCGGAGTTTTCCCTTTCCCCACATGGCAGATGGATGTGGACGGAGTATTAGGACAACAAACCTATAAAGATGACGATTTTGAAAAGGCAGGGGCTGATGAAAAAGAGAGTTTTATCGAAATGAAGCCCAGCCTTTCTTACTGGCAGGATGCATGGAGGCGTCTTAAAAAGAACCAGGTGGCTATGGTGTCCCTGTTCATCATTATTCTGATGATCTTGTTCGCATTTGTGGGACCCTTATTTTATGACTACGATTATACTACGCAATTTCGCGGTGAGGAAAATATAGATCCTAACTGGAGATATCCCTTCGGAACCGATAACCACGGCCGCGATCTGTTTGTGCGCACCATGTTCGGGGCTCGAATTTCACTGGTCATAGGTATTGTGGCCAGCCTGATCGTATTGGTCATCGGTTCTACCTACGGAGCTATCTCCGGATATTTCGGCGGTCGGGTAGATGATATCATGATGCGTATAGTGGAATTGATATACTCCGTACCCGATATATTGGTAGTGTTGCTATTGTCTACAGCGTTGAAGCCGGCTCTGACGGAGTGGTTTAACACCTCTACCAGTCAATTAGCCAAAGCGCTTTCTGTTTTGGGGCCCAGTTTGATAGCGATTTTTATCGCTTTCGGGCTTCTGTACTGGGTCGGAATGGCTCGTATCATCCGGGGACAGGTGTTGATGCTGAAGGAACAGGAGTACGTGACGGCGGCAAAAGCCCTTGGCGCATCCAGCTCCAGGGTAATCAGGCGCCACTTGCTTCCCAACTGCATCGGGCAGATTATAGTCACCACCTGCCTGCAGATTCCGGCAGCAATATTCCTGGAATCCTTCCTGTCCTTCTTAGGCGTGGGAGTTTCTGCTCCGTTGACCAGCCTGGGTTCTATGTCTTCGGACGCTCTCGGCGGCATGTACACTTATCCTCACAGGTTGATAATTCCGGCTACGCTGCTGAGCTTGTTGATTTTATCCCTGAACCTCTTCGGGGACGGACTGAGGGACGCGCTGGATCCCCGTTTGAAGAAATAGGGAAAGAAAGTTGGATAACAATATGAATAATATGGTTAACAATATGGATAAAAAGAATCAAAAATTATTGGAAGTAAAGGACTTGAGGGTTTCCTTCTTTACGCCTGTAGGTGAGGTGAAAGCCGTAGGCGGTATTTCCTATGACCTGAATTACGGTGAAGTAATGGGGATCGTAGGCGAATCGGGAAGCGGAAAGAGCGTGGAAGCCTATGCCATCATGGGATTGCTGCAGAGCCCCGGCAAAGTGGTGGGTGGATCCATCACCTTTGACGGGGAGGATGTGCTTGCTAAAAGCGAGAAAGAGATGCAGGCATTCCGCGGAAACCAGGTCAGCATGATTTTCCAGAATCCCATGACCTGCCTCAATCCGGTTTACACTATAGGAGATCAGCTCATAGAGGCCATCCGCTGTCACAAGAAGATATCGAAGGCGGAAGCCAGGGAGAAATCCATCGAAATGCTCAAGCTGGTCGGTATCAACAATCCGGAAAGGCGTATGAATCAATATCCTCATGAATTTTCCGGCGGTATGCGCCAGAGGGTCATGATTGCCATGGGGTTGATCTGCGATCCAAAAATGCTGATAGCTGACGAGCCTACCACGGCCCTGGACGTTACCATTCAGGCTCAGATTATTGAGCTTATGAAAGATATACAGCAAAAGACCCAGATGGCCATTATTTTCATCACCCACAATCTGGGCGTGGTGGCTGAAATCTGCGACAGGGTAACCGTAATGTACGCCGGTAAAATTGTCGAGCAGGGGAACGTGGAAGATATCTTCTATCGTCCTCATCATCCTTATACGATGGGACTCCTGCGCTCCATGCCCAGACTTGACGCAGAAGAATACGAAAGGCTGATTCCCATTGAAGGAACGCCGGTGGATATGCTCAATCCCCCCGCCGGATGTCCCTTCGGACCGCGCTGTGAGCACTGTATGAAAATCTGTCTGCGCAGGGAGCCTCCGCAGATCGATCTCGGTAACGGGCACACGGCGGCTTGCTGGTTGCTTGTGGACGAGGCAAAAAGACTGGCTAAGAAGGAGGAAACTCCCAATGAATAATAATGATTTGATCCGGGTTGAAAACCTGAGAAAATATTTCAGTATAAAGATGGGCTTCATGAAGTACCACTATGTCCAAGCGGTGGAAGATGCCAACTTTAGCATAAAGAAAGGCGAAACCCTGGGACTTGTAGGAGAATCGGGTTGCGGGAAAACAACCCTTGGAAGAACCATTCTCCGCCTCCATGAGCCCACTTCCGGAAAGATATTCTATGACGGGGAAGATATCACCAACGTCAGGATGCTCCCTTACCGTCGCAAAATGCAGATTATCTTTCAGGATCCTTCCGCTTCTCTCGACCCGCGCATGACCGTAGGCGAGACCATAGGCGAAGCCATTGACATCCACAAACTGGCCGACAGCAGGAAGGATCGGTCCGATCGGATCCATAAGTTGTTGACCCAGGTGGGACTGAACAGCGAACATGCCAATCGCTATCCCCATGAGTTTTCAGGAGGGCAGCAGCAGCGCATCGGCATCGCCAGGGCTTTGGCCGTGCAGCCCGAGTTCATTGTCTGCGACGAGCCGGTGTCCGCCCTGGATGTATCCATACAGTCACAGATTGTAAACATGCTTGAAGACATGCAGCAGGAGATGGGCCTGACCTATCTCTTTATCGCCCACGACATATCCGTGGTCAAGCATATATCAAATCGTATAGGGGTCATGTACCTTGGGAATGTAGTGGAGCTGGCTGAGAGCAATGAGCTATATAATAATCCGCTGCATCCCTATACCAAGACTCTCATGTCTGCGGTGCCGGTACCGGATCCCAAGATAAGCCGCGAACGAAAGAGGATTATACTGGAAGGCGATATTCCGAGCCCGATGAATCCGCCTTCGGGCTGCCGGTTCCATACCCGGTGTCCCTATGCGATTTCCCGCTGCAAAGAGGAGATTCCTGCCTGGAGGGAGTTGGCTCCCGATCACTTTGCCGCATGTCACATTATCTGATCCTGAAAAGTTGGATAATAACTGCCCGGGAAACCCCGGAGCCGGCGCTGGAATCGACAAATGTGGCTTTACTTCGGCAGGCTAATAATGTATACTTTGTATGTATTTTATGTTAATAAAATAGCAATATGAACAACCATGGCTGAAACTTGTGATTTAGGTTTGTGTAAGTTACTGCTGCAGCCTAAATCGCGAGTTCACAAATATACCAAATAGCCATGGGTTTTCCATGGCCGTTCAAATCAGTTCATGATTTGAAATTCTTGCCGATAGGCATAAAAAGGAGGAGAAATTATGAAGAGATTATTTGCCCTACTTCTCGCTTTCTGCATGGTCTTCGCATTAGCGGCCTGCGGCGGCGGCGGAGAAGAGCCCGACGGGGAAGCCACACTGGATCTTTCAGTTTGCTTTGCTTCCGAACCCTCCACGATTGACCCTGCATTGAACACTGCGGTAGACGGCGCAATTATGTTGCAGCACACTTTTGAAGGACTTATCAAGTGGGTTGATGACGGTGAGGGCAACGCAACATTGGCTCCCGGAATGGCAGAAAGCTGGGACGTGAGCGAAGACGGAACGGTCTACACCTTCCACCTCCGTGAGGACGCACTTTGGTCCGACGGCGAGCCCGTAACAGCTTACGACTTTGAGTATGCATGGAAGAGAGTAGTCGATCCGGAAACGGCAGCTGACTACAGCTACATGTTGGACTGCGTTAAGAACGGCCCGGAAATCATCTATTATGGAACCATGTCTCCCGATGATCTTGCGGCAGTCGCTCTGGACGAGAAGACCTTCGAAGTAACTCTTCACACAGCTATTCCATACTTCATCGAGATCGCAGCCTTCCCGGCTACTTTCCCTGTTCGTCAGGACATCATCGAGGAATATGGCGATCAATGGACCTTCGATCCCGCCACATATATCGGCAACGGTCCGTACATGATGAGCGAATGGGTACACAACTCCTACATTATGATGGTTAAGAACCCGAACTACTATGACTATGACAAGCTGGGACCGGATTCTATCAAATTTGCTCTGATGGACGACAACAATGCTATTTTGGCAGCTTTCAACAGCGGCGAGCTGGATTTTGCCGAAAATCCCCCGGTTGATGAAATCCCGGCATTGTTAGAATCAGGTCAGCTTAAAGTTGCAGACTATATCGGAACATATTTCGTATGCTTCCAGACACAGAAAGAACCCTTCGATGATCCTCGCGTAAGAGAAGCATTCTCCCTGGTCATCGATCGCAATTATATCGTGAATCAGATCTCCAGAGCCGGAGAGACACCTGCAGGCGGCTTTGTACCCAATGGTATATATGACGCCGAAGGTCCTGGTTCCGACTTCAGAGAAGTTGGCGGTGATTATTACAGCATGGATGATGCCGACTATGCAGCGAAATGCGATAGAGCCCGCGAACTGCTTGCAGAAGCAGGTTATCCCAACGGCGAAGGCTTCCCCATCGTTGAATATCTCTACAACACCGCTGACAACCACAGAGCCATCGGTGAAGCATTGCAGAACATGTGGCAGACGGAGCTGGGCGTACAGGTTACTCTTACCAACCAGGATTGGGCGGTCTTCATCGATACCAGAAAGAACGGTGATTTCACATTCGCTCGTCATGGATGGATTGCGGACTACAACGATCCCATTTCCTTCCTCGATATGTGGATAACCACCAGCGGAAACAACGATGCTCAGTACAACAATCCGGAATACGATGCTCTGATCGCCAGGGCTAAAGCTACTGCGGATGTTACCGAGAGAATGAGTATAATGCATGAGGCGGAAGATATGCTGATGGCAGAACATGTTGTAGCACCGATTTACTTCTACACCCAGCCGTACATGGTTGCGGATGATCTGCAGGGTTGGTACTACACACCTCTCGGATATTTCTTCTTTGCCTACGCATATAAATAAGCCGTAACAGGCGCTTCTAATCGGCCGCTTAAGCCGGATGGAAGTCGAATGCGTAGAACCGCACGCAAAAGAAGAATAGCGGAAACACATTACATGGGGCGGCCGAATCCGCCCCATGTTTTTTGTATAAGGAAAACCACGC
>DGEG01000046.1 GCA_002385825.1 Firmicutes bacterium UBA3932
ATGTGTGAAAGAGACAGTGATAATACAGTTCGAGTGCTGCCTTAATTTGATCTTCGCGATACATTTAACGGGGCTCCTTTCGGAGCCCTAAATAGTCCAACTTTTTGTCCGCGCCCCCCAATCCAACTTTTTGCACATAAAGGGCCGTTTTTTAACTTTTAATCCACACATAACTCCATTTTTTGCTCAAAATTTGATTTCCACGTATTCCCAAGATCTTTCAAGCAACGTTTTCGATATTTGTTATGAACCGGTATAAACCTAACGCCAGGTGATTTCCCGTGCTTTCCGAGCGCCTCATCGCATACGCCATTATGTCTATACTCCTGTCGTACTCACCGGTTAATAACGATGTGGATTCTTCAATCATATCCCTCAAATGGCGGAACAGGCTGTTTCGTAACTCTGTTTCGTCCCAGAAAGGATTGATTGAAGCCAGGAAAAGAGCAATTTCTTCCGCATTTGCGTACAGGAGCCTCGTAATCTCATTGACAGCATCCACATTGCCTTCAATCTGCGCCGTGATCAGCAATGTAATCAGCTCTATCCATCTGTAAAACAACGGCATATGCGCTTCAATTGCATCAGCTCCGTCGTCCCAGAAGGGATTTGCCTGTGCCAGCAAGCGCGCTCTTTCCGCTGCGTTTCTGTACATCCGCTCCAGGGTCCGGGCCACTTCTTCCTGGTTTTCCTCCTGCTGCGCGGTAACCAGTTCCCGGAGAGCAATAATGTATTCATTCAACAGCCATGTGAAATTTTCGGCAAATTCCGCTCCGAATATCAGCCTCAACATTTCCCCGTAATGCGAAAATTCATCGTACAACTTCGCAAACAGTGCCTCTTTCGTGCCTACCCCCGCATATCGGCTAATTAGATATGCCCTGCTCCATGCTGTAATAGTTCTCCATATCTGTCTCGAATTCGTAATCAAGTTCATCTGACTGAATGTAATGCATTGCTCATTGAAACCGCGTCCCGTTTCCATATTCCATACCAACTCCTTCATATGATATTAATAAGATATTTCATATGAGCCTTATTGGTACCAGAAACTAGGCAATAGAAAACATAAAAAGACGGTGTTGTATTTGGTCAATCTAACACCGCCCCCTGATACACTGCTATTGATTTACTGATTTACAGCTTTGATTCCCATTCCGACTCGTTAAACCCGACAAGTACCAAATCTCCCCGGATCAACAAGGGTCGCTTCACCAACATGCCGTCGGAGGATAGCAACTCAAGCTGTTCATCTTCACTCATGGACTCCAGCCTTTGCTTCAGGTCCAGTTCCTTGTATTTCCTGCCACTCGTGTTGAAAAAGCGCTTCAGCGGAAGGCCGCTTTTCTGATACCATTCCTTTAATTCCTCAACCGTGGGATTTTCTTTTGCGATATCCCTGAACTGATAGGTATGGCCTCTGGCATCCAGCCATTTCTGCCCTTTCCGGCATGTTGCTCACTTCGGATAGCAGATAAACAACATATCAATACCTCCACATTCTACGAACCCTATTATATCATCCTTCGGTCAAATATTTGATAAAATTTTCGCTGTCTCGAATCTGGAAGGAATCCACCAGGCTCTTGAGCATCTCCGCCTGTGCATGCATCTCTTCGCTGATTGCCGCGCTTTCCTCCGCAGTAGCGGAATTTGACTGGACAACATGAGACACCTGCTCGATGCCCTTATTGATCTGGGCGATTCCGGCAGCCTGATCCCTGGAAGCCTCTGCTATTTCATTGATGAGGTTGGCTACCTGTTTTGCTCCATCCACGATTCCGTACAGCGACTGGGCTGTGCTCTCGGCTATGGCCATTCCGTCCTGAACCTGATTGATGGAGCTTTGAATCAGGGCTTCCGTATCCTTGGCTGCAGCCGCACTTCTTGCCGCAAGGTTCCGAACCTCATCGGCAACAACTGCAAACCCCTGGCCGTACTTTCCTGCCCTGGCGGATTCAATGGCCGCATTCAGAGCGAGAATATTGGTCTGGTGAGCTATTTCATGAATTACCCGTATAATCTTGGAGATGTTCTCGGATGCTTCGTTAATACCCTCCATAGACTTGAGCATCTCCTGCATCTGGGTGTTGCCTTCGATAGCATTGCTTTGCGCTGTATCCGCAAGTTCGCTTGCCAACGCTGCGCGCTCCGCATTTTTCTTCGTCTGCATAGCGATTTCATTTATTGAAGCCGTAAGTTCCTCGATGGCCCCTGCTTGTTCTGTCGCACCCTGAGACAGGAGCTGGCTTCCTTCAGAAGCTTGTCTCGATCCCGCTGCCACCTGCTCGGCTGCCTGATTGATGCTGACAAACATATCATTGAATGCATTAAGGGAGTGATTCAGCGATGTGCGAATCTTCTCGAATTCTCCCATGTACTCTCTGTCGATGCTCACGCTCAGGTTGCCCAGCGATACTTCATGGAGAATTTCGGAGATTTCAACGATATAGCCGCGTATGGAGCTGAGAGTATGGTTCAGCGCATTCTTGATAACGGCATGATCCCCGTTATACTCTCCCTCCATCATGACATCCAGATTGCCCTTTGACATCTCCTCCAGGACAATGGATGCTTCCTTAATCGGCGTTGTTATGGCGTCCAGCGTATCGTTGAATCCTTCAACGATATCTCTATATCCTCCCATGTGTCTGTTTCCGTCAGCCCTTGCGGACAGATTTCCTGCAATGGCCGCCTGCACCAGCATCATGGAGTCTTCCTGGAGGTTATACAATGAGTTTCTCACCTTGTTCAGGTTTGTCACAATAGTCTTGAAATCGCCCCGATATCTGCTTTCGTCCAACTGCTCCGACAAGTCTCCGTTGGATATTTTTTCAAGCATTTCCGATGCGGCATTCAAGGGAGCCACCACCGCGTCCAGCGTCTCATTGATGCCCTGAACGATCTCTCTGAAGCCTCCGTTGAATTTTTCTGCATTGCCCCTGGTGCTCAGCCTGCCTTCCACGGCGGCACGAACCAGATCCACATTCTCGTGAATCAGTTCCTTTAAAGTGTCCGCGATATTGCGCATGCTGATTCCCATAATGTCCTTATCGCTTCTCGGAATGACTTCCACCGACAAATCGCCGTCGGCAATTCTTTCTCCAATTAGAGCTTGTTGTTTCGTCCCTTGAATGATACCGTTAAGGGCTTTTCCGAGAGCACCAAGTTCATCCTTTGATTTGATGTCTATAGAAACGTCTACATTTCCGAGAGCCAGTTCTTCTGCCGCCTCCATCAGGTGGTTTATAGGCTTCTTTATCATTTTGTTGGAAATTATAAACGACACTACAATTCCGATTACCAACGCCAGAATAACGCTGATGAGAATGATGGTGTTGAGAGTGCGTATCGGCGCGCCTACTTCTTTTTCCGAAATGGTTACTACTACGGACCATTCCGTGCCGTCTACCGGCGCATAGGCCATCAATTTATCGTCGCCTTGATAGATATATTTGCCGACCCCAGATTCCCGCTGCTTCATTTTTTCTATGTAAGGTGTGAAAAATTCCAGCTCACCGTCTCCTGTTCCGTCACTCGAGGTTGCAGAGGAAACTCCATCGGTTTCCCCGATATCCGAATCTGACGATGCAGTGGCGGAAGTTGTAGGCTCTGTAGAGGAGTCGCTTATGATAACTACATCTCCCGTGGCAGTGGCGGAGGTTGTAGCAGAAGTTTCGGAATCTGAAGTTTCTTCATCGCTGCTGGTTATCAGGAGATCTTCCCCCGTATGGGCTATGATTTCACCGTCTCCGTTTAACACGTATGAATAGCCCGTTTCGCCGACTTTGATCTGTTTGGCGTATTCACTTATGAGATCTCCCCCCACAATAGCCACGAGAACACGGTGTATGGCACCTTCACTGTTCTTTATGGGAGCTGCCACAACAGTAACCTTCTCGCCGCTGGTCCTGCTTATCAAAGGATCTGATATGTTCTTTTCTCCGCTCAAAGCTTTCCCAAAGTATGGCCTGTCGGATATGTTGGCGTAGGCCTCTTCGAAATCCATGTAATGACCTTCCGTGTCGGCGATTCCCAACATTTCAAAGACAGGATAATGCTCGAGATATTCTCCGAGCACGCTTTGCAGCGTTTCCCAATCTTCAGGGCTGTCTTCCAGATGGCTTGCGACGCTGCCCACCAGTGCTAAAAGGCTTTCCACTTCCACTTCCATGATAGAAGCGGCATCCTGGGCCTTGTCCATAAGCCTATCGTTGATACTATCGTATAATGAGTCCGATGCAATGTTGAGAGCGAAAGCTCCCATGCCGATCAAAAGAACTGCCATTACGCTTGATATAACTAAAGCCAATTTGCGGCCTATCGTTACATTTTTGAACATACCGGCTGTCTTTTTCACTGAATAACCTCCTTTAATATGCCAAAATTACCTTGAGACTGTCTTTCGGGGTTTAGCCCTGAATAATATATATCGGCATTTTGGGGAAAATCTTTACAATGTCGATAAATAGATATAAACGTCGTATTAATACCCTTTTCCTGTAATTTGAAACCAAAAAATGCGTTTTATGATAATAAAATCGGCCTTGTCAGCCCCGAAGAAGTAAACCGATGCCTTAATAACTTCGGGGCTCAAATACCCCCGTGCGCACCAAAGCAAAAGACACTCATCTTCGACTCTGGTCTTGGGGGCCCCGCAAAGCCGCAAGGCTTTGTGGGAAAAGGAGGAGCAGGAAGGCGTGCGACTGTTTTTTTGTATAAAAAAATCGGAGCAAAGCCGACCTTGCTCCGACGTAGTGCGCAGGCCGGGACTTGGTGCAGAGGTAGGTTCAAGTCCCCCGTGCGCACACAAAAAGCACCTTTCGGTGCTTTTTCTGGTGCGCACGGAGGGACTTGAACCCCCACGGTTTCCCGCTAGAACCTAAATCTAGTGCGTCTGCCAATTCCGCCACGCGCGCATATATCAATAGTGATTAAATGCGGTGTTGCTTTTTGAATAGCATTCGGTGCCCGGCACCAAATACAACTCGGTAAAATACAACAATGAATAAAAAATCGGCCCTCGGCAGAGGGCGCTGATTGAAATTTGGTGACCCCACCGGGACTCGAACCCGGGTTACCGCCGTGAAAGGGCGATGTCTTAACCACTTGACCATGGGGCCATTTGTTCAAGAAAAGGGGGACAAAATATAATGTCTCCCCTGTCTCTTATACACATCT
>DGEG01000107.1 GCA_002385825.1 Firmicutes bacterium UBA3932
AATCTCAATCCGCTCGCCGGACAATATGGCAGGACACCCGGTCTTCACGCAAAGTTTGCAGCGTGTACACTTTTCCTGGTCTATGATGCATTTCTTCGGTGAGAGGTCGAAACGCGCCTTGTCTCCTTCGCTGAACTTTTTAATTGCGCATGGCCATGCAGCGATAATCACCGTTGGTTCATCCTTTTCCAATGCCTGGTTTAACGCTTTATAGGTCTCTCTTAAATCCAGCGGGTTGATTACAAAAATATTGTCTTCCTTGATGCCGATAGCTTTGCAGAGCAACGGGATGTCTGCCTCCACCGCCGGTTCTCCCATCAGGGTCTGGCCGGTTCCCGGATTATCCTGATGCCCTGTCATTCCCGTCGTGCGATTATCCAGTATAACCGTTACGCAATTGCCCTTGTTGTAAACTATATCCATCAGGCTGGTGATGCCTGAATGGAAGAACGTTGAGTCGCCTATTACGGCCACTACTTTCGTATCTCTCCCGGTCATCCTGAAAGCCGTTGCCGCACCGTGGCCCGCGCTGATGCTTCCTCCCATGCAGAAACAGGTGTCCATCGCTGAAAGCGGAGGAGCGGAGCCGAGGGTGTAACAACCGATATCGCCGGTTACCATGACATTTTTCTTGCTCTTAAGAACTTGGAAGAAACCCCGGTGAGGGCAGCCTGCACACAAAGTGGGCGGGCGCATGACCGCCTGTTTTTCCGATGTGAGAGTATCTCTCTCCGTCCCGAAAACCGCACGGCGAATAATGTCCGGATTCAGTTCGTCGAATTCGGGAATGATTTCTTTTCCGATACAATCAATGCCGGCAGCTTTGATCTGGTTCTCCATATAAGGATCCATTTCTTCAATCACATAAAGCTTTTTTACCTTTCCGTCAAATTCCCTTATGAGGTTCATGGGCATGGGATATGTCATCCCCAGCTTCAGATACGAAGCATTCGATCCAAATACTTCTTTGGCATATTGATACGCCACACCGGCAGAAATAACGCCAATTTCGCTGTCGTTATATTCCACTCTGTTGATTTCGGTACTATTGGAATATTCCTCCATGGCTTTAAGCCTGTCCACCAGGCTGCGGCGCAGTTTCTTTCCGTTTGCCGGTGTCGCTACATATTTGGCTATGTTTCTTTCGTATGGAATCGGTTCTCTCGTTATCCTATCCTCAAGCTCTACCACGCTCTTACTGTGACATACTCGGGTGGTTACACGCAACAACACCGGTGTATCGAATCTTTCTGAGAGCTCGAATGCCAGTTTTGTAAATTGCTTTGCCTCGCTGCTATCGGAAGGTTCCAACATCAAAATTTTTGCGGCGATAGCGTAGTTTCGATTGTCCTGTTCATTTTGCGAGCTGTGCATGCCCGGATCATCGGCAGACACTAGCACGCAACCTCCGTTGACACCGGTGTACACAAAAGTAAACAGCGGATCCGCCGCAACGTTCACACCTACGTGTTTCATCGCAGCAAGAGAACGCACACCGGCTATTGACGCCCCTATAGCAGCTTCCAGTGCCACTTTTTCATTCGGCGCCCACTCGCAATATAATTCATTTTTATATTGTGCAAGATTTTCAAGTATCTCCGTGCTCGGAGTCCCCGGATAGGCAGAAGCAAACACCAATCCCGCTTCGTAAGCTCCTCTTGCAATCGCTTCATTTCCGGTCAAAATCTGTTTCATATCAACATTCCTCTTCTTCTTTTTCTTCTCTTTCTCTTCTTTCTTTCTCCTGCTCGGCTATCTGAGCCATGATCAGTTCAGCTTTCTTTCTGTACTTTCTTTCGTTCTCCTTGTCACCGCTCAGAGCGTACAGGTCCGCAAGCTCTTTTATGCTCTCCAGGTGGGATCCGTTGATTCCCAACACTCTTTTAAAGCTTGCCACAGCTTTGGCATTGCTGCCGGTTCTGGCATAAGCGACACCTAAATAGTAGTGCAATGGCCACCAACCCTTAAACTTGGTGTCAAGGAAAGGTTCGAGTATATCCAGGCCTTCCCTCCACCTTCCTGCCAAAACTGCATTGCAACCCTTTTCTATGGTTATTGGCTGCTCCAACTGGGCCAACCGCTTTCTTATCTCCCTCTTGTCCTGGAAATTGTTGCTCCTTCGCAAAAACTCCTTCCACACAAGAGCGGCTTTTTGATACAATCCCAAATTTAAATAGTCATACCCTAAATAGTAATATGCTTGCGCAAAGCGAGGATGTACCTCGGTCAGCAGTTCAAAATACTCCATAGATTCAGCCTTGAAACGGCCGATGTATATATCGTCATTCCCTCGCAGATAAAATTCTCTGCAGACCCGTGCATAGCTGTACAGGGCATGAAGGTAATCCGGTTTTAATATAAGGGCAGCCCGGAAATGAATGATAGCATTATCGAAATCCTCTTTTTCCGCCGCGTCTCTTCCCTCTTTTAAAAGACCTTCCAACAGGGTTCTTTGATTGAAAAGCCGGTTCATAAACTCTACGTATTTTACTGTATATTTAAACTTAGGGTCTATGCCCATGATCCAAGCCATATTTTCAGCAATATGGAGAATCTTCAGGCCTTCTCCGCCTTGGAACGCCTGGAAATCATCATGTCTTAGAGGTATGGGCACACCTCTCATGAATTCTAATCTATTTTTTGTTATGAAAGAATCCGAGAACTCATCAAAAAGGAAATTCTTCAAATATTTTTTAAAGTATCTTCCCACCCTGTCATTTCGAGATTCGAAAGGAATCAGCGCGGGAGCATCATTCTCCTTTTTCTGCTCTATTAGTTCCTTTTCTTCTTTAATTACCTGTGTTTCTTCCTGATTGTCATTCTTTTTAAATCTTTCAGCTAGTTTCTTCATACGGATAACTCCCATCCTTTTTTCATAAAATTCATTACCACTTCCGGATACATACTCCGCTCTATATCTTCCACAAGAAACTGCTTCAGATTTTCTTTCACTCCTGGTACCGTCCTGTCCTTCCAACTGCCATAAAGGTAGAGGATACGGTAAAGGTCTTCTTTTTTATGAGATCGGTGCTGAAATCCTTTGAGATAAAAGAATAGCGCCAATTCATCATAAAAAGCGAAAGCGTTGGGGTGGAGCATATCTGCAAGGTAATTTAGGGATTTTTCGAAACCTCCCCTATTATAATATAAATTGAAGACGTGTTCCACCATCTTTAACCTCGCCAATTCTTTGGCAGATATGAACTTGTTGGAGATCACCTCATACGGGGCTTTGGAACGGTATGTGTAAGCGTATTCCTCAACCTGTTCCCGAATGGGAGTCCCCGGCAGGAGCTTTAAAAACCCCAATTGCAGCAAATGCGGCTTCATTTCGTAAACCTGATTGAAGGAATTTGCAAATCCGTAAAAATCCTCATAGGGCAACCCTGCAATCAGATCCAAATGGAGGTGTATATTCCCCATTCTCTTAATTCGCTTTACATTTTCCGAAAGCTTATAAAAATCACACCGGCGATTAATTGCTTTCAGAGTGGCCTTATTGGTGCTCTGTACACCGATCTCAAATTGAAAGAGCTCGGGTCTTGCCTTTTCGAGCAAATCCAACATTTCTTCGCTGATCAGATCGCCGCAGAGCTCAAAATGAAAATTTGTGACCCCGTTATCCATTTCCATGAGATAGCGCAGGATCTCCGTACTACGAGCGTTATCATAGTTAAAAGTCCTGTCCACGAACTTAACTTGTTTAACATTCTTATACAAAAAATAACTCAGGTCATTTTTAACTCTTTCTATGGGAAGAGGGCGCACGCCTTTTTCAATGGAAGAAACGCAATATGTGCACGAAAAAGGACAGCCTCTGCAGGATTCGTAATACATGATCTTATCCGACTCTCCTACAAGGCTTCGAAAGGGAAATGGTACTTTAGTAAAGTCCACCTGGGAAGAAGCTGGGTTTACATAAATTTTTCCATCGCGCCGGTACAACAGTCCGTTGATTCCGTCAAACTGCGATGGTTGACCCGTTCCTGTTACTGCGTCCATTAGCTTGGGGAAAGTTTCTTCTCCTTCGCCTTGTAATATGAAATCCACATATTTATGCTTCTTCATGATATCAGCAGCCCGCCAGGTAACTTCCGGCCCTCCAAGCAGTATCATGGTCTTTGGACTTGCCTTTTTATAGTTTTCTACAAGATACAAGATTCGTTCAATATTCCATATATAGCAGGAAAAGCAAACCATATCGTATTCGCCCCGGAGCAGTTCCCCGTATATGTAATCATCCGAATGATTGACGGTGAACTCCCGGAGTTCCATGACGGCTCCCTTCACCGCATCAGCACTCACGGCATATAAATACTTTAATGCCAGATTAGAGTGGATGTGTTTTGAATTGAGAGTCGTAAGCAATATCTTCATCATTTCTCCTGCAAAATTTATAAAAATCTGGTGATTTTTATATTTATAGAATGCATTCCCCCGCTCCGGAAATATTTATTAAAGCATTCGGAGCCACTCGTCTTTTAGCATATCCTTATCCCGTTTCGACACCTCAATCTGCTTAAGCATTCGCTCCTTATCCTGCGGCAGATCCCCTTTGAGAGAAAGATAATTCGAAGCATGATTGCTCCGGAAGACGCACTTCTTCTCCAAGTGGATGTTTTCAAGCATCAGTTGGGTCTCCTCCAGCACCTCCTCGGGCGAGAGAAGCTCAAACCTCCCCGACTGGATCTCTTCATATATCTCTGCCAACGGATCTACCATCAGCGTCAACAGCCCGACGTAGGAAGGCGACATCCGGCTGATTACCTTTCCTGTCTCGACAGCATGTTCTTTCCAATCCGCCCTTCCTCCAAGGCCGGAAATAAACGTAACCGAAGCACGGATATCAGCATCTTCTATTTTGCGCACTGCCTCTACCAGTTGATCGGCAGTGACACCTTTATTAACTTTCTCCAATATCCAGTCGCTTCCGGATTCTCCACCGATATAAATCATCTTGAGCCCCTTTTCACGGAGCTCAACCAACTCCTCGTGAGTTTTTCGCAGCACATCCTGCGGTAAGCCGTAAATGCTGATTTTCTTGCATTCAGGAAACAATTCACGGATCGTATCCATGATCTGCACCAAGGTTTTATTGGGCAAGACCAAAGCGTCTCCGTCGGCAAGAAAAATCTTTTCTATATAGCGATAATGTGCTCTGGCCCATTTCAGATCTTCAATTACTTCCGTAAGAGGCCGGATTCGAAACGCCTCTCCCTTATACATGCTGCAAAATGTACACCGGTTATGGGAACACCCCAGCGTAACCTGCAGGATCAGACTGTTGGCTTCGCTGGGAGGTCGATAAACACGTCCCTCGTATCTCATTTCTTACATCCTTTCCGGAGCTTCAATGCCCAGAAGCAACAGTCCGTTTTTAATAGTCTGCTTGGCTGCGTAGGTAAGCAGCAATTTTGCCTTCTTCTCTTCTTCCTTATCTACGAGAATGTGTTCGTTGTGATAGAAACGGTTGAAGCTCTGTGCGATATCCACAATTTGTCTCGTGACTATGGATGGTTCATATTTTTCTGCGGCTTCAATCACTTTGTCAGGGAACTCGTAAATAAGCCTGGACAGTTCATATGCGCTGTCGCTTGTAATGTATTTCATATCCGCAGTTTGCTCCGAATTTATAAGCCTATTCGCATCTTCGCCTGCATTGCGCAACACGCTGGCCGCTCTGGCATGGGTATATTGAACATAAGGCCCGGTCTCACCGTCAAAGTTCAGGACCTTATCCCAGGAGAACACATAATCCTTGATTCTTCCATTTGAAAGTTCATTGAAAACAACAGCGCCGATTCCTACTTGTCTCGCTGTGACATCCACATTGTCCGTATTAACGTTTTTCTCCAGAATAATCTCACGGGTACGTTCTATGGCTTTATTGAGCACATCTTCGAGGAACACCACTCTTCCTTGCCTTGTGGACATTGTGCCATCTTCCAGGCTTACCAGCCCGAAGGGGATATGGACGCAATCCTTCGCCCACTCATAATCCATGAGCTCAACCACTTTAATCCATTGCTGGAAATGCAAATTCTGCTGGGAAGCAACCACGTAAAGGTTTTTATAGAAATCGTAATGCTCTTTACGGTAAATGGCTGCTGCAATATCCCTGGTAATGTATAGAGTAGATCCGTCTTTTTTGATGATTACAGCCGGCGCCATATTGTATTCGGAAAGGTCAACGATTTGAGCACCTTGCGATTCCACCAGAAGCCCTTTTTCTTTAAGTTCATCGATGACTCTGTCCATCTTGTCAGAGTAGAAACTCTCTCCCGCATAGGAGTCGAACTCTATGCCGAGCATTTCATAGACTCTGTTGAATTCCCGCAGGCTTTCGTCGCGGAACCATTTCCAGAGTGCCATCTCTTCCTCGGCCCCGCTTTCCAAACGGGCGAAGGTGGATCTGGCTTCGTCCTCCAAAGACGGGTCCTTTTCGGCTTCCTCGTGGAACTTCACATAGTAGCTTAACAGAGTCTGAATAGGTGACTTCTCAACATCTTCCTTTTTACCCCAGCGCCGGTAAGCTACAATCATTTTTCCAAACTGGGTGCCGTAATCGCCCAAATGGTTGATGCGAACTGTATCATATCCAAGGAAATCATAGATCTTATAAATTGCGTTGCCTATGACCGTACTGCGTATATGGCCGATATGAAAGGGTTTCGCAATATTGGGAGATGAATATTCAACGATAACCTTACGGTTTCGTCCCACATCGCTGCTTCCATACCTGTCCTTCCTGCGAACCACTTCAGAAAGTACTTCGCGAACAAAGATTTCCCGGTTCATGAACATGTTCACATAAGCATTTACGTTTTCAACTCGCTCAAACATTCCGTTATCCGCTAGCTTTTCGGCTATATCTTTGGCAATGATAGCGGGTGATTTTCGCATGGTTTTTGCCAGACGAAAGCATGGAAAAGCATAGTCTCCAAGCTTGCTATCCGTAGGAATTTCAATCATTTCTTCCAATTCTTTCGCGGTGAGCCCGTCAATATATTCAGCCAACAGGGCTCCGATTTGCTCTTTGAAATTTATCATTCAGCTTTCCTCCTCAGAAATTGTCTTGATGCCATTTTCCTTAAGCAAGCGGGCAAAGATCCCGTCGCCGGGTACCAGCCTATGGGTAAAGGTTCCGTCATAAATCCGCCCGCATCCGCAGGAAGGACTATTGGACTTCAGGATAGCAAGTTCGATATCCTCACCCAACCTATCCGCCAGTTCCTTTGCCCTGGCAAGCTCCATGGCCGCTCCCTTCTCAAATTCCTCTGTCACGTCATTCCCTTCGATATTGTAGACCCTGCCGCCACGGATCTCTGCAGGAGGCCTCGGCGTCGGAAAACCCACTGCTACCTCGGGGCACACGGCAATGTAGTTGCGGTTTTTCACAATTTCCATCACTTTTTCGTTTAAATTGTTTCCGCCGTTGTATTTACAATTCTCGCCCAACAGGCATGCGCTTATAATATACATTCCCGCTTCTCTTTCTGTTCCCCCGTATTTCTATTTCAAGGTCACGACGGTCACGCCGTCGCCTCCTTCATTATAATTACCTTTTCTTATTTTTTCCACATGTTTATGTGCCTTGAGCATAGCGGCCAGTCCCTCCCGCAGGATGCCGGTTCCCCTTCCATGTATGATGGTGACTTCTTTTAATCCGGCCATAAAAGCATCGTCCAGATATTTATCCACTTCCACCAATGCGTCGTCCAAAACTTTTCCTACCACATTGCAGCTCGGAGCCACGGACGTTACCTTACTTCGGTACAATTTGCCGTACTGCGACTTCTTCGTCGTCTCCTGTTTTTTTCCATTCTGCACCTTTGAAATCTGGTCCAGACCCACGTTGATCTTCATAAGACCTACCTGAACCTGTACTTCATTCTTGTCATCCGGCAAGGAAATCAGTTCCCCATTCTGGTTCAAAGACAGTAACTTCACCCTATCGCCGATGTTAAGTTCTTCCGGACGCACCGGTTTAAAATTTCTTTTAACAGGTAGTTTTTCACTGTTTTTTTCTTGAAGTTCCCGAATTTCTCGACGCAGGGCCTCCTTTTTCCGGTTTCTCAGAGACTTATCCTCATATTTTTCCAGTTCTCGCAGTTCGCTGAGTATGAGGTCCGACAGTTCCTTAGTTTCCTGTACAATTTCTCTGGCCTCCTGTCTCGCCTTAGCCAGCAACTTTTCTTTTTGTTCCTCAAATTTCTGCAGCCGCCTCTCCAATTCCTCTTGTTGCCGCTTAATCTCGATGCGAAGCAGCATGGCTTCATCCCTATCTAATTCGGCCAATTTGCGATCCTTTTCAATGGCCGCAATCACATCTTCAAAAGCGATGGCATTTTCATCGAGCAATCCCCTTGCTCGATGGATTAAATGATCCGGAAGCCCCAGTTTGGCAGAAATTTCAAAGGCATTTGATCTTCCGGGGGTGCCGATGGTAAGGCGATAGGTAGGAGACAGGGTGTCCACATCGAACTCCATGGAGGCATTCTGAACGCCGGGAGTAGCGATGGCGTACTTTTTCAATTCCGTGTAATGAGTCGTTGCGAGAGTTTTACATCCTCTCTCATAAAGTTCATCCAAAATGGAAATCGCCAGTGCGGCCCCTTCCGTCGGGTCTGTTCCGGCTCCCAATTCATCTAAGAGAACTAGTGTATCCGCATCTGCTTCCCGGACGATGTCAACTATATTTCTCATATGGGAAGAAAAAGTGGATAGGCTCTGTTCAATGCTTTGTTCATCCCCTATATCCGCAAATACTTTTTGAAAAACGGGTACATTGGTTCCATGTGCCGCAGGCAAATGGAGTCCGGATTGAGCCATCAGCACAAAGAGGCCCACGGTTTTAAGCGTAACGGTCTTCCCGCCAGTATTAGGTCCGGTAATCACCAACGTATTATAATCTTTTCCGATGGGCACGGATATAGGCACGACCTTTTGAGGATCGATCAGCGGATGCCTGCCGTCACGTATGTTCAATATCCCCTGAACATTGATCTCCGGCGGCTCAGCCTTCATTTTTACAGAAAGCCTGCCTTTGGCAAATATGAAATCCAGCCCTATCAAAATGCGCTGGTTATTTATTAAATCATCCCCCGCTTCGGCTATTAACATTGATAGTTCCGCCAGAATTCGATTTATTTCATTCTTCTCGGCTAATTCAAGTTCGCGGAGTTCGTTGTTCATATTCACGATTGACTGGGGCTCGATAAAAAGGGTTGCTCCTGTGGCTGATTGATCGTGTATAATGCCGGGCAAGCGGCTTTTGTGCTCCTGCTTGACGGGAATTACATACCTTCCCTGCCTGATGGTTACTATTGAATCCTGAAGTATGTTCCTGTTGTCTGCAGAGGTCAGGATACTGTTTATCTTGTTCCGGATAGCCTCGTTCTGCAGGGCTATCTTTCGTCGAATGTTTCTAAGCTCCGCGCTGGCGCTGTCAGCCATCTCGTCTTCTGATATAATACAGCGATCGATCTCGTTCTCCAAATCTTTTCTGACGCTGATCAGCGACGCCAGTTGGCCTATCCTCGGAAGAGGCGGAAGATCGCTTTTAAGGAAGGATGCTGCGTGGCGGGAGACTTGAAGGTTATACAGAATCTGAAGCATTTGCTTCATAGTAAGGATCCCGCCCTTCTGCGCCAGATTCACCGACTCTTCAATGTCGTAGAAACTGCCCAGTGGAAGCGTCCCTTTTTTCATAATAACGGAAACCGCCTCCGTGGTTTCCGCCATTCTCTCTCTTATCTCATATTTATCCGTAGAAGGCAAGAGCTCCTCTATTACCTTTCGGGTCATGAGAGAAGCCGCCTCCTCTCTGAGGAGCTCTTTTACTTTATCGAATTCTAAAACTCTATACGTTCTTTCATTCATGTTCTCATTCTATTTGCTCAGATTGTTCCAAGTTCTCCAAATTCTTTTTATAGCGCTCCAGTTGGCTCTTTAACTGGATATTTTCCATCTGGAGATCAAAAAAGCTGCTCTCCATTTCCCTGCATCTCATTTCCAGTTCCTTGATGATAGAAGATGAGGATTCTTTCTCCTCTTCTTTGGACGATAATCTTTTAGCCATCTCCTCATTTTTGGCCTGCAGACTTTGTATTTCTTCCTCCAGTTCCCGCATCCTGTTTTTCAGTTCCTGGCATTCAGTCTTTTTGTCGTTATAAGCCTGCATAAGCTCTTCCCTGCTCTCGATAGCGGTTTGCGCATCCTCCTTATATTGGAT
>DGEG01000054.1:0-1557 GCA_002385825.1 Firmicutes bacterium UBA3932
CGTGGGCTCGGAGATGTGTATAAGAGACAGAAGCTATGCCTAGTTGCGTCTATTGAATTATGAACAATTAAGCCACCATTAACGCTAAAGTTATGGTGGCCTCGAACTTCCATATTATAAACATCTTGCTTGCCTATATATCTAATTGACTTTACTTTGGCGAAGTTGAGGGAGCCTTGGATAAAGTCTATTTGAACAGGATTTAGAGCAACACTTTGTTTTGCTGTATTTATTTGCTTCAAACTCTCGCCCACAGTAAGCACATATACGTATTTCATTATCTAACCCAGCCTTTCTTCTCCAAGCGGATTTGCATTTATTGGAGCAAAACCTATCGGTCTTTCGAGGAAAGCCCTCGTACTCCTTTCCACAATAATCGCAAACCTTTGTCACTTTTGCGTGAAGCTTATCCTTCATTTTATTATAGTGTTTGCGGTGCCATTCTTTACCTTCTTCCGAGCTATGCCATTTTGAAGCTGCTGGCCTTGCCTTTTTGTTCATATTGTCTCTGGCCCATTCTAGCCATTCATTATCCATAGATTTCAGAATACCATGAAGCCTCACATGCTTTGAATGTTTCACCAAAACAAGGTTTTCGATGTTATTATTGTTCTTATCCCCGTCTTTGTGGTGAATATGGCAACCCGCCGGAATTGGCCCGTTAAAGTATTCCCATACGTAACGATGTAGTCGCTTGCGTATCGTTGAGTTTAAGTAATAGCCAGTCTTGTCGTCCCGTGTAAATTTCAGCCCATTAAAATATGCGAATTTGCCATCCTGCTCATACCTAATCATTCTGATACCTCCTTCTCTACTACATATTTTATTGTATCAGATATGATTAGATATGTCCAGTATTTCATCTCCTTCTTTTAAGTCACGAATGAGTTTCCAGCCTTTTTGGGTTAAAACAGGGTGATAGTCTGTAGCTCTAATTACCCTGCCGTCCTCCAATTCGACTTCGTAAACATCCAGATTATTCCCAGTCTTTTTTACATCATAGAAAAATCCAGTCGTTGCTTTTTGTTCGTTCAAGTCAAAGCAATGTACCATACCGGTTTTTCCTACTAATGCACTAATCGGAATGTCGCCATCAACAGTGTTTATAATTGTATCACCTGTTAAGCAATGGTTATCCTTATCCGGGAACTGGCTTTTCACTATGCCGTTTCGGTCCGCTTCAAGCGAATAATTTATAAATTCCTTTGCCGCAAGCGGGCAACGTTCCGGGTCAATAATAATGGCCTCCAAATCCTGCAGGAATTTAATACTAAACTCCACAGAGCCTGGGCCTTTCTTTGCTCCTTTTATTTTCATTCCCCATGATTTCAGTTCAGCAATGCTTTTCGGTTCCGCACTGTCGGCAATAGTTAAAACATCGTTATATCGCTGTGCCTTTTCCCAAAACTGCCGATTGAATAGGTTAAGGCCACTAATCTCAGCAAATATATAAAGCCGCCGGCGTGTCCTATCATAGTGCATGCGCTCAAACGCCAGCGGATCCACAGCATATCCGAAGTCAAGGCCCTGGCGGATGCGATCGAATGTAGCTATTTC
>DGEG01000054.1:1847-3000 GCA_002385825.1 Firmicutes bacterium UBA3932
CTCGATGTTGGTAAACACCTCAAGGCCGGTCCCGACTTCTTCACCCAGATACTCATGCCGATAAGCTATTTCATTCACTTTTTTCAGGTGCTCCGCATCGGTCAGGAACCTTTCCCCTAACCATTCAGGCGGTACATCCAGGTATGTTGAATGATGCACCCGGCGCCCTGGCCTCGGGATCTTTGCCTCCCTGTTTACCCAGGCACGTCCGGACTTCGGCGGGTTATAGGAAAAGAAAACGACCCGCTTCTTGTTGCCTTCGCCCCTGAATAATGACTGCAAAATGTTCCTGATTTCATCCATGCTTGCGTATTGGTCCACTTCCTCGAACCATGCATACTTGATGTAGCCTTTCCCGAGGTTAATGGATTTCATTTTCTTAGGGTTGTCTGCGCCTTTAAAAACTATCTTCTGTCCTGTCGGCATGTAAATAATCTGCATCGGCGATACTTGGCATTTAAACAGGTGCCCGACACCCATCTTTGCGATAGTCCATTCCATCTGGCCGTATACTGTTTCGCGAAGTTCGTTACCATATCTTCGGAATACAACAGCGTTAGCGTCCGGATCCTTGATGATGCCAAGCAGTATTTCTATGCTGATAAAAGTTGATTTAGTGGATCCGCGGCCACCCTTACACCAGACCTCGTCATGGAGATCTGCCTTTAGTTCCCGGTGGAGTCCGTAAAAAGGCGGCGCAATGAGTTCAGACAACCTAACAGTCATCATTGATATCATCCACTATCTTGACGGCCATCTCGGCATTGACACTGAGCTTATCGGCGAACATACCAAGATGCCTGCCAAGGAGCTCCAGAGCCCTGTTTTTATCATACAGCCTGACTTCTCTTTCTACGATATCGCCGTCCTCGGTCGGTATCGTCTTTACTTTCACTGACTGGATCGCAGCAAGGTCATCCTCTTTCGCCCCACCTTTTACAGTTGCTTCTGCAAAATCTATAAGGTTCCCTGGATTTACAAGCGCAATCTTGGCAAGCTCCATTAACACCCTATCCTGATTGATGCCCGTCCGCTTTGAACGTTCAGCAAGGGCTTGATCTACGCGCGCACGTATGTGAGGTTTCGACAAGTTTTCGCTTCCTATCTCCTTAGCCGTATGCGGGGAATATCCGGCTCTTATTGCAGCCTGCGT
>DGEG01000036.1 GCA_002385825.1 Firmicutes bacterium UBA3932
CAAGAAAATGTCCGCACCCCCCTTCCATCCAACAGGACCAAGGAGCATGAAATCAACAGTGAGTTAGTAGAAAAGAGTTCGCGGAAAACAGATAAGAGAGCAAAACAATAAGAATAGAAAGCAGGAAGGGAAATCAACTATGTCAGAGCAGTTCGTGAGGACGGAGCTTTTAATCGGAAAAGAAAGACTTGAAAGGCTGGCCAGAGCCCGGGTGGCCGTATTCGGTGCAGGCGGCGTAGGCGGCTTTGCAATAGAAGCCCTGGCAAGGGGCGGAGTGGGCGCGCTGGATATTTTCGATCACGACACCATATGTCTTTCCAATTTAAATCGCCAGATCATTGCCACTCATAAAACCATCGGACAATACAAAGTAGATGTGGCAAAGGAGCGGATACTGGAAATCAACCCGGATGCGGTTGTAAATGCATATAGACTTTTTTATTCCAAGGATACGGCTCATGAAGTGGATTTGTCACTGTACGACTATGTAGTCGATGCCATCGATACTGTATCGGCTAAAATCGAATTGGTAGTTCAAGCGAAAGCCGCCGGCGTGCCGGTTATAAGTTCCATGGGCGCCGGGAACAAAATGGATCCGACGAAGTTCTTGGTGGATGATATCTATAACACTTCCGTTTGTCCCCTCGCGAAGGTCATGCGCAAGGAATTGCGCCAGCGGGGCGTGGACAGCTTAAAAGTGGTGTATTCGAAAGAGCCTCCCGTTAAACTCCGGAAGGATGTGGTTATGACAGAAAAAACGGCCAAGCGCCATGTGCCCGGAAGCAACTCTTTTGTTCCTCCTGCCGCAGGTCTGATTATAGCCGGTGAAGTTATTCGCGATCTTATCGGTTTCTAAATTGCCGTCTTAATTGCCCTTATAAATTGCATGGCTGAATTGTCTGTCCATCCCCCCCTCTAAATCGCTCTTAATTCGGGCGATTGGTTTACATATGTTGCTAAATGCATTAGAATAGGAAATAATAATTCCCATGGCCGCACAGCCGATAGGGGCATCGTTTTGCCCAATCGACAGGAACCATAGCGATTGCTGAAGCGATTGCTGGGCGGTAAATCAAAATCTAATTAGTAAATGAAGAAAATACAAACCATAAGCACGAAATAAAAAAGAGAAAAGAAGAGAAAGGAACGAAGAAATGGGTTACGTACCGACAATGGAAGAAGCCCGGGAGATTTTGAGCAAATACAACAAAGAAGAGTCACACTTGTTGCATGCGGAAATCGTATCCGGAGTCATGCGGTATTTTGCCAGGGAATACGATCCGGAAAGAGAAGAGTTTTGGGCAGTGGTAGGGCTTCTTCATGATTTGGATTACGAACAGTATCCCGAAGAGCACTGCGTAAAAGGAAAAGAGATAATGGAAGAGCTGGGCCTGGACGAGTCTCTGATACGGGCAGCCATGAGCCACGGTTGGGGCTGTACCGGCGTGGATATAGAACCGGAAGAGTTTATGGAAAAGATCCTCTATGCCACGGACGAGCTTACGGGGCTTATCAGAGCCGTTGCTATCATGCGGCCTTCCAAGAGCGTGGACGATCTGGAGCTTAAATCCGTTAAAAAGAAGTACAAAACCGCCAACTTTGCCGCAGGATGCTCTCGTGAAGTTATACAAAAAGGTGCGGATATGCTTGGCTGGGAACTTGATGAACTGATTACAAAGACCATTCTGGCAATGAGAAGCTTAAATCCGGAAGCCGGAATTTAAATACAAAGGGAGACATTCATGGGATATTTCACGCTGCTTTTTATAGCACTGGGTCTTGCCATGGATGCGTTTGCAGTTTCTGTATCCAACGGCATCTGCTATAAAAATGCAGGTATTAAGGAAGCGTTTTATACGGCATTAACCTTTGGTGTTTTTCAGGCGTTGATGCCTTTAATCGGATACTATGCCGGCAGGACTGTCAGCGAAGCGGTGAAGTTTATCGATCATTGGATCGCGTTGGGCCTGTTGTGCTTTATCGGCGGCAGCATGATTGTCAGCGCCATTAAAGATATGCGAAACCCTGAAAAGGTTTGCTATAAAACATACTGCACCACAAAAGACTTGTTAGTTCAAGGATTTGCAACCAGTATCGATGCTTTTGCGGTGGGAATCAGCTTTGCCGTAATCGATACCAACATTTTTACTGCGGTGGTTTTGATCGGGATTGTAACCTTTGCCTGCTGTTTCATCGGTGTTCCCATAGGCAAGCGTTTCGGATACTTTATGAAGGATAAGGCAGAAATCCTTGGAGGGTGTCTGTTAATTATAATCGGCATTAAAATTTTTATTGAGCATATTTTTGCAGGATAAGGAAGGGTACTCTTTCCGGAGAGGAGGGCGCCATGGGTATTTATGAATCTGGTGAAAACTACCTTGAAACGATTTTGCTTTTGGAACGAAGGAATGGAACGGTGCGCTCCATAGATATTGCAAATGAGCTGGACTATTCGAAACCCAGCATCAGCAGGGCCATGAGCATCTTAAAGGAAAGCGGATATATTTGGATGGAAAAGAACGGCGACATCCATCTGACGGAAAAAGGACGGGCCCGGGCGAACAGCATCTACGAAAGGCACCGGCTCATCACAGAATATCTCATGCGTGCGCTTGGCGTTGATAGAGAGACGGCGGAAGAAGACGCCTGCCGCATAGAGCACGTGATCAGCGAGACTTCTTTCGAAAAGATTAAAGATAAAATCAAGGAATTGGACGAAAACTAATTGCGGGCGCTTTTCTCATCAGTGCTTTCTACAGCATTGTCTGTGCGTTTTGCATCGATATCTTCGGAAGGCGCACCGATATTCGCATCAATATTTTCTGTAGATTCGGCGGAAATGTTATCGGACAGGGTTTGTACCCTGTTTTTTCTTTCGGATATGACGAGCCCAAATAAGATCAATACCGTACCGCACAGGGATATCCACGTAAACGGTTCGCGGAGCACGATGAGGGAAGCCACCACCGTTACTATGGGACTAAAATATATATAGGTTGCGGTCTTTACGGAGCCGAGAACGCCTACGGCAAAATTCCATGTGACAAATGATATGGCTGACGCGCCAAATGCAAGGAACAAAATATTGGTCAGATTGGCCGGATCGGCAAACCGGCTCAATCCCAGATGGAAATCCGTAAATGGAATAACCGGGATCATGAGCAAAAGCCCGTAAAAGAAAACCTTGCGTGTATGTTGGATTATAGAAAGCTCTTTTTCGTCGATAAAGACCAGAAGATTGCAGTAAAAGGCCCAGGACAGAGCACCCAGGATCATGAGAATGTCCCCCAGGGGGTTCAGTTTCAACACAAAGTTTCCGTTAAAACTTATTAAAGCCACACCTGTAATGGTGATGAAAAAGCCGATGACAAAATTCCGGTGCAGGCTGGCCCGGCTTATGAGAAAATAGGAAATGATAGCGGTAAACATGGGTGCGACCGCAACGATGACCCCCGCATTGGAGGCAAGCGTATAGGTGAGCCCGATATTTTGGAAAAGGAAATACAAAGAAACTCCACACAGTCCGGCTGCAGCATAAAGCAGTTCCTTTTTATCTTTCCTTGGCCGGATCGGTTTTGGCGACATGACGAACAACAGCAAATAGGCCAAAATG
This sequence comes from Firmicutes bacterium UBA3932, assembly GCA_002385825.1. GTDB lineage: Bacteria > Bacillota > Clostridia > Peptostreptococcales > Anaerovoracaceae > UBA1426. The sequence continues at coordinate 3,614 of DGEG01000036.1, forward strand.
AAACGATAAAAGAGGATTTCAATGGGCGTGAAATCCTCAAGGAGTACTTTTGTGGAGATGAAAGTAGTTCCCCATATTAAAATGCTGGCAGAGGCAGCAATATGCCCCTTGATCTTGCGTTTCGTTTCCGTTTCCATAGAGGACAGGTTATCACAGTTACATTGAAAATGCAATAATTTGGCCTATGTTATCAGCAGGAGCCGATGTTATTTCCAACAAAATGGAAGCCTTTGTTGTACCATTTAGTACCGTAATCCAAGGCGAGATTTCTTACGTAAGGTTCCAAATCCTTTGAATAAACCACCTTGATGCCGTTGGCCTCAACCAGCAGATCATCTTCATTCTTTTGCTCATCCAGAGCCAGTCCCAGACGGGGACCGCCTCAGCCATAGCCTGCAAATGAAATTCTCAGCATCTGGGCGTCAGGATTCGGTTTGCTTGCAACCATCTCCTTCAGCTTTTCCGCTGCAATTTCCGTTATTTTAATCATTACTTAACCTCCTGTTTAATATAAACTGTATAGCGGACAAAATACGACATTTTTCTTGTTATTACGACCTTTTCCGTCAGGAGCGGATTCGTTAAGGTTAATATAACCTTTCCGGCTCAAACTTATCTGTGACATTGTCACACAAAAAGGAACCCGAAACAGGCTCCTTTTTATCGACTGTAACGAATAAAAGACTATAATAATCGCACCATTATTTTCCTATGATTGTAAAGGAATTGACAAGTATTAGTGTATACTTGTGTCGGTAAGCGGAGTCGGAAGCCATATTTCATGTCGAAATATGTTAAATAATAAGTTAAATTGAAGTTTATAAAAAACTAATCGACTTTTTACAAACATTAATTGACGCATAACGGTTTTAATGATAGGATTAAACTGCAATTTAATAACAGCGCATTATGTTCTGTGAAGGTTCGGATTGAACCTCGCAGCTAAGAGGGAAGCAGGTGAAAGTCCTGCACGGTCCCGCCGCTGTGAACATGGAGTTTTGTCTACGTTATTTTATAACGGCCACTGAAAATATTTTTTCGGGAAGGCGGACAAAACAGACAGAGTCAATTGGATTCTGTACCATGTGAGTCAGAAGACCTGCATAATGCCATGATCATACCAACGGGGAATTGGTAGAAGGGTCAGAATTTTAATGACAGTGAATACGGACTGTGGCTTGGCCACGGTCCTTTTTTCTGGCTGGAACGAAACTGGCTAAACGAATGGGAGGGAATACAGATGAGACTAAAAGGAAAAAAACTGGCAAAGACAATCAGTTTATTAATCGCATTGATGATGTTTTTGAGCTTTCCGGTAGCATCTTTCGGAAGTTCCGACGGTTCGGATATTGATGCAATAAATCAAAGAATCGAACAAACCGGCGCATATCTGATGAAGGCCATCGGAACGCCGAGTTTCGGAATGGTGGGCGGAGATTGGACTTTATTGGGCCTGGTTCGTTCGGGAATAAAGCTGCCCCAAGGCTACGTTGACAGCTATTACAAAAATGTAGAGGCCACCCTTAAGCAAGAGGAGGGCAATCTTACGCGAAACAAGTACTCAGAATATTCCAGGCTGATTCTGGCGCTGACAGCTATCGGCAAAGACCCCACCGATGCGGCGGGATATGATCTGATTGCGAAATTGGCTGATCTGGAACTGATTAAAAAACAGGGCATAAACGGACCCATTTATGCGCTCATTGCTTTGGACAGCCTGGTCTATTCCATTCCTCAAAGCAAAGAAGCTTCGGTTCAGACCACTAGAGAAAACCTTATCGCGTCCATTCTCGAAAAAGAACTGCCGGCGGGAGGTTTTGCCCTGAGCGGGTCTGTTGCTGATCCGGATGTGACTGCGGCGGCTTTGCAGGCGTTGAGCAATTACAGCGACAGAGCTGATATAAAACAGGTCATTGACCGGGCGCTGGCTTTCCTATCCTCTGTGCAAACGGATAACGGAGGCTTTACGGGATGGACCACCGGCGGCATTGAGAATACTGAAAGCATCGCGCAGGTCATCTTGGCGTTGACTTCTTTGGGAATCGACCCGGCCAAGGATAACCGGTTCATTAAAACAGACGAAAAAGGGCAGAAGTACAGCCCGTTTGATGCGCTTGAAGCATTCCGATTGAAAGACGGCAGCTATAAGCACGTTCCCGATGGGAAGGCGGACCTGATGGCCACGGAGCAGGCCTTGTTGGCACTGGTTTCTTATCAGAGATTGACCGCAGGAACAACTCCCATTTTCAGGATGAAAGATGTGGCAGCGAATGGCGGCTCCGGAGGGGCAAATGAAGGATCGAATTATGAATACAAGGTGCTGCTCAACGGCAGGTATCTGACTTTTGATCAGCCGCCGATCAATAGGAACGGAAGAGTATTGGTGCCCATGAGGGCGATTTTCGAAGCTCTCGGAGCGGACGTGGATTGGGACAATGATCTGCGCAGGGCCACCGGCACCTTGGGAACGCGGCAGGTACAGCTTATTATTGACAGTAAAACAGCCTATATCAACGGAGAACCGGTAGAGCTGGATGTGCCCGCAGTGATCGAGAGCAGCAGAACTTTGGTTCCAGTGCGGGTGGTTTCGGAAGGTCTCGACGCGAAAGTGGACTGGGACGGAACCACCAACACGGTAATAATCGTGAAAGAATAAGGACGTGAAATCCATGAAGAAAACCATCGGTTTGATATTGATTTTGGTACTGATAGGACTTGCATGCTTCGGCTGCACAGCCTCTGAATCCGGAGAGTCCTTGCCGGAGCCTTCCATATCTGAGGGCGAAGATGTGGACGCGGATGGGCGCGTATACGAAGAAAACGAAAGTCAGCATGGAACCGGAGACTCGCTGAATCCCGATACCCCTGTTCAATCGCCGGCCGACCCAGGGAATGGTCAGAGCAGCAGTTCCGGACAAAGCTCCGGTGCAGGGAGCGGCAAGTTGACCTGCACTTTTTCCATTAACTGTAGTACGGTCTTCGACAATCTGGACAAGATCGATTCGGCGATAGTAGAGCAACTGCCTCAGGACGGTTGGATCTATCCGGCGCAGGAAGTGGAGTTCACTGAAGGCGAAAGCGTTTTCGATATCCTGCAACGTATAACGCGTCAGGAAAAAATCCATATGGAATTTAACTCAAATCCGGCCCTTAAGAGCAAGTACGTGGAAGGAATCCACAATCTCTACGAGTTTGATGCGGGAGAGCTGTCCGGCTGGACTTATAAAATCAACGGCAAGGGCATGGGTTACGGAAGCAGCAGCCACTACCCCAAAGACGGCGACGTTATTGAATGGCTTTACACCTGCGATCAGGGCAGGGATGTAGGCGTACAGCCTTGACAGTAATTTCATACTCGGAACAACGTCGAACACATTTAAGAACATGGACTTTAACTTAGCAAAGAACGACTGGCGGCAGCCGCCGGCGTTTCTAATACTTTTCATCTTGCAGGGATCGGTGGACTCAACAACCGGGTTCCGCCGCCCCTGCCCTCCCAAGAAAATCAGGGAATTTGCGATAGATAATTTACAGAAAGACATAAGGAGGATCATAAAATGGCAGGCAACTACTTAAAACACCAAAAGTCCCGAAAGACTTTAGCATTAATCCTGATGCTGGCATTGCTGGTGAGCAGTTGGGGGCTTTTCGGCATATC
>DGEG01000011.1 GCA_002385825.1 Firmicutes bacterium UBA3932
GAAGGTATCGTTGACTCTGCCAAGGAAAAGCATCGACGATTTCGCTTCGGTTAAGGATATCGCTGACTCCGCCAAGAAAGGCATCGATAGTTTAAGTTGTAAAAAGTGTCAGACACCAAATACAAGTGGACATCAAATGTACTAACGGGAGGGCGTATCGCAGGGTTTGATATTTCTTCCATAAGGGTATATTATCAAATTAATAAACTGGCTGTATGAAATAGCGGCTAATACTAGAGGCAACGTTTTCTGTGGTATATAGGAAGCGGTATAGAAGAATCAGTGCAGAACTTTAAAACCAACTAAAAAAGAAAGGAATGTTTGTATTATGTTGTGGAAAGACCAGTATGAGCTTGGCGTTCCTGTGATTGATGCGCAGCATAAAGAATTGTTCAGGCGCGTCGATTCTTTTTTACAGGTACTGCGGTCAGAGAATTCCTGGGATGAGAAGATCCCGGAGATAAACGAAACCCTTGAGTTTATGAAAAATTACGTAGTGGAGCATTTCCGTGATGAAGAGGAATACCAGCGAAGTATCGATTATCCTGGGTATGATGCTCATAAACAGCTTCATGCCGATATGGTCAAATATGTACTGGAGGTTTCCAGGCAGTACGAACAATCCAATAAGAACGAGGAATTAATGCAGCAGTTTGGAGGCAGGCTGCTGGCATGGTTAATTAACCATGTGGCTGCTGAAGATCAACGCATAGCGGATTATGCTAAAAAGAAAGGGGTGAGTGGGAATGCAAAATAAACTTTACACAGCCTTTGTCGATGCAACACAAAATGTATTTCAGTTGATGCTTAACATTCCGGAGATTTCCCATCGCCCCGCAGAAGATTTCAAATGCGACGACGAAGTCGATATCGCCATCGGCATAGTCGGCGACCTTAAGGGAGAGGTAGTTTACCGGTTTCCAATTTCCACATCCCTTAAGATGGTAAACATCATGAGCGGCATGGAATTTGAAGAAGTGGATGCCTTCGTGACTTCTGCCATATCGGAGATCGCGAATATCATAAGCGGAAACGTTCTTACTGCGCTTTCGAATAACGACATAAAGTGTGATATATTACCGCCGGAGCAGCGCGGGGCCGATGAACAAAAGCAGGAGTATGAAATAGAAACAAGCAGTTGCATCAGCACGGCAATCGGTGATATATGTCTGGAAATAGGATTGAATCCGGCCTCTTAACCTCTGGGAAACAAGTGGTTTAATGCTGCTGTGATAGCCGCCAGTTGAGAAAGATTTCTTGATTGGTGGCGTTTTTATGTACAGAATTAAGTAATTGGAATTTTGGAATTTGATAAACGCATCAAAGACTGGCCTCCCAAGGCCAGGGACATTGTGTGATTTACATCCGTTTATTTGTTTTTCTTATAGTCCCTGTAGAGATTTTCGATTGATCTGTCATAAGTTCTTTCGCCCGATGTGGAAAAGAAGCATGCCGGCACTTCTCTGCTTCTGCGGTGATATAAAACACATTCGCAACATTTGCCGTGCCGGGGACATGAGGCATATGTACAAGTGCAATCGATAGTGTTGTCGCAAGTCATTTGCAAAACCTCCAATACAAAATTGCCACAATCATTATAGTAAAAATAAAATTCTGTTTCAATCAAAGAGATTGCAAACAAAAGCAGGGCCGTCTAAATCTCGGAAGCTATGAGCGCGGCGCCCAGGGCTCCGCATATATCCGGCTCCTCCGGAACAATTATTTCTGCATCAAGCTTGTCTTCAAAAGCGCGAACCACTCCGATATTTCTTGCCACACCGCCGGTCATTATGAACTCTCTTTCAAGTTTGCCGCGTCTGCCTAAGGCAACAATTTTGGAAGCTATTGAATTGTTGATGCCGTGGACGATATCTTCCAATTTTTTATCCGAAGCTATCAGCGATACGACTTCCGATTGGGCAAATACGGAACACATGCTGGAAATAGCTATATCCTCGTCCCACTTCAACCCGTAACTGCTCATCTCTTCCAGGCTCAATTGCAGCGACTGGGCCATCATTTCAATGAAACGGCCCGTACCTGCTGCGCATTTATCGTTCATTACAAAATCCGTGACGTTTCCCTTTTCATCCAGCCTTATAACTTTGCTGTCCTGGCCGCCTATATCTATGATAGTTCTGACTTTAGGATTGAGGAAATACGCGCCTTTTGCATGGCAGGTAATTTCCGTAACATCTTCTGCCCTAAAATCAATTCTCGCTCTGCCGTAGCCGGTAGCAACGGTTTTGCTGATATCCCCGATTTCAAGACCTGTCTTTCTTAAAGCTTCATCCAAAGCTTTTTGCGCGCTTTCCGCCACCTTGACTCCGGTGGGAACAATTGCAAAGGATATGATATTCTTTTTGTCGTCAATAATCACGGCGTTTGTTGAAGTTGAACCCGTATCTATGCCGGCATAATAGATATGAGAAGAGGTCATGGGGCTGCGGTCGTTTAAGGCGACACGGGTGTCCGTGCCGGCATAATAGGTCTGGCAAGTGGGTGTTTTTATTTTTTTAGTAATCATGTTTTCGTAAAAAGCCCCCAATCTGGTCTTTATTTGCTCCGTTGCGAGCATAGTATAATCCGTTTCTATTTTCAAAACAGGTACATCCAGAGCCGATTTCAGTTTAGAGTATTCGAAAGTATAGAAATCGCAGAAATTCACCGTGTTATATATGATTCCGCGTAAATTTGGATCTTCAATCAAATCCCGCCTCTTCGAGATGTCGCTCATCCGGATGCAGGGTATTTGAGACAACAATGCATCCGAATACAAAGCCATGAGTTCTTCTATGTCGTCGGTTTGCGGCGGTTTTTCCACCGAGCGGATTCCGGTACAGGTATTGTTTTTTACCGGGAGAGGGGATTCGCTTTTAATAAGTTCAAGCAAATCCGAATTGATTCTGGCTCCCATTACTGAAACGTATGGGCCCGATATTTCTTCCCCGCCGTAATCAAATGAATCGTAGAATTTTTCTACATCAAATTCTCTGTTCAAAGCTTTAGAAAGTTCGTCAATAAGCTTCAGCAGTTCTTTTTGATACAAAAGCTTGCTGCAGCAATTGTCATTATGATGGGGCAAATTCAAAATATAGACCTCTTGCCCTAAAGTCTTCAATACGTCTCCTGCTCTTTCAATAGAGTCACAGCATGAGGTCAAAATAATAGGGACGCAGCAATCCCGCAACCTCTCTTCAATAATTGAACGTGAATAACTGCACACGTTGCTATGTATATACTGATCGCTCAATTCATAGTTTTCGGCGGTAGGATTAAGCAATTCGGCTTTCATTCCGAAGCCCGCCAACAATTCAATAGGCGTATATTTGCAAGCGTATTTCATTTCCTCTTCTCCAAAATCTCCAAAAAAGCTTGCAGGCGTGTGGTCATCTGCCCGTCGTTTACATTCTCCCTGTCGCAACCATCGCCGTCTAACACCAATACAGGAATTCCGTTTTCCTCAAGGATCTTTTTCGTTATACCTGAGCCTCCCAGGGTTTTCTTGCAGCCCCAATGGTTAAAGTATATTACCCCGTCGGCATTTAGGTATTTCGCCATGTGGAGGAGCTTGCCGGCGCGACGCTCTGCAGAACCAAGCCCATGATTATTTAACAGTTTAGCGGCCAGTGATCTCAGAGGTTTATCTTCATCCAGCTCCATTATCGCATCGAAATTCATGTCGGAGCATAATAGTTGGTATTTTTCGCTGTTATTGAAAATCTCTTTCATGGACTTTTGCCAGTAGGGAAGGGTATGGCACCACAGAATTCTGATCCTGCCGTTGGCTTCTTCTATCTTTTTAGCGTCGTCTAACAGCATTTCAAAGTATTTTTCAGCTTCTTCCGACCCGTTTAGAATGTGAGTAAAAAACAGTTTATACATTTCCGAAGTAACATCATTCGGGATATCCTTTGATGAAAGCTCTTTAAGATACTCTTTGTAGAGCATCGTGGAGCGATTTTCCCTTCTTATCACTTCTTTTAACTTTTTATAATCAAACTTTTTATTTGTATTCTCTTCGATAAATGTGACAGCTTGTTTCAGCTGCTCTTCCACATAGCTTATTGCCTCCGCGTCGTTACTGCTGTTGCCGGGAATATCAACAGTAAACAAGGGTATTTTCCAGAAATCGGCCAGCGCCCTGAAAGTAATAATATTTGCATCGCAGATCATAGTAGTGAACATTATGAACTTCGGTTTAGGCAAAACATTGGAAAAGGCGGCTCCGAGCAGGGCTTTATGGTAGGAGCACAGGGTTTTAGGCATCCCGACGTTTTCTATGTAATCGATGAAGTAGCGTTCACAACAGGCGCCGTTCAAATAACCGGCAAATCCTTCCACAAATTCAGGTCTTATGCCGGCAGCGTGGAGCAATTCACAGGGGAAGAAAATATTCACAACCGCCGAATTCTCAGGATTCGACAGGGGATAACGAATTAATCTATTACAGACAACTGAAGAATATACTTGATTAGGCAGCAAATACTTTTCCGGGAAATACTTCATTTGCAAACCGCTATATGCGTAACCGAATCTCAGAAGGTTCAGCGATCTCTTCGGATGTTTTTCCATATTGCTGCCCACAATTTGGCCAAACTTCTTTATAATCTGACTCATGTCTGACTCCTGACGTAAAAATAAGCCAAAAGTCCCGGTCGAAGAACTGTGGCTTAGACAAATAAATATTACACCATATTTTGGGCAAATTCAAGAAAGCCTTTCCGAAACACTACATATAGGAACGGGAGGGCCAGTATACAATATATCTTGACACATCTCGAATATGACAGAGCAATATATTGTATTATTATGTTCATGGATTCAACATATGGGTCCCTTAACATTCGAGTCGGAATTATATATAATAAATAATAAATTAAATGCTGTCGATTTTTTGTATTGCCTGAAATCGGAGGGTAAGAATGAATCCAGATAAAGACATTTCTTTAAAGCACCGGTTATTTAATGTTGTTTTTCTGGTAGGCATGTTTATGTCCTTTTCCTGCAGCTTAATGAATTACTTTCTCGGGGCTGCAACGGCAGCCATATTATTATCCTTTTTTTGTGGCGTTATCACCGTGGTATTTTACATAGTTTTCAAAAAGACAAGGAATTATGAGCTCATATCATTGCTGGTTGTTATTCTCTTAAGTTTTGTTTTTTTCCCAACCATGTGGATTGCCACCGGAGGCACCGGCAACAGCATTACATACTATATAATTATAAATGCCGCCATCATCGCCGTGCTTCTTATCGGCTTAAAGAGAAGGATAATCTTATTGCTCTTTGCCTTAATCGTCGGCGCTCTAATGGTTGTTGAGTACCGTATGCCGGATATAAGAACAGATTATAGTTCCGAGTTGGCTAGATATATTGATTTATCTTTCGGCTTATTTGTAAGCATGTTTTCCATTTCGGTTTTGATCGCTGTTCTCATAGACAGCTATATGAGCGAACTTGAAAAATCCAAAAAACTGTCAATAACAGACTACTTGACGGGAGCTTACAACAAAGGGTTTATCACTTCTTGCTTAAACGAAGAAATCAAGGCGTCGCAAAGAACAAAGAAGAAGCTGACTGTGGCCATGATCGATATTGACGATTTTAAATTCATAAATGATACATACGGTCACATATATGGTGACTATGTATTAAAGAGAATAGTAAGTACAATTAAAAGCAACCTGAGGCAAAATGACATAGTAGGGCGTTTTGGAGGTGATGAGTTTTTTATTATCCTGCGTGACACCGGCAAGGAAGAAGGATATGCCATGATGGAGCGTATTCGTCAAAAGATTCAAGAAATTGATTGGGAGCGCGATTTGATAGTGACGATTAGCGGAGGTGTTGTAGAATTGGAGAGCGATGATTTGACCGACCTCTTAAAGAAAGTTGATCATCTATTGTATAAAGCAAAACACAGAAACAAAAACCTCATAGAAGCAGAGGCTAGCGGTTAGTGGGATGGACCCGTCACCTCAATAAATTTGAATAAATATCAATACTCTGCTAAAATATGGATTGGAATAAAATACGTAATGTTTCTATATAGCGACCAAAAGATGTGAAAAGGCCGTTTCGAACTTGTATCATAAAATAGGAGGGATAGCTATGAATAT
>DGEG01000136.1 GCA_002385825.1 Firmicutes bacterium UBA3932
CAGTCCCTTTTGATTTTTTGCTCTCATTCGTTTTTGGCATTTATTTTTTTCGCTATTTGAAGCATTATCTTTGTGGATAAATAGAACAAAATCAGAACGGAAAAAACCCCGCCCAAGCCAAAAAGCATCACATCGAAACCTGCTCTCATCATTTCCAAATTCATGTCGATCCCTCCTATAACATAGCCAAAACCGCCGGTACCAATGCGAGCACCATGCTGCCGGCCACTACTGAACCCAACTGCCCTGCAACGTTTGCGCTCATAGCCTGCATGAGGATGAAATTGCTCGGATCCTCTTGCTTTGCAATCTTCTGAACTACTCTGCCGGACATGGGAAAAGCTGAAATTCCTGCTGCTCCGATCATGGGATTGACCTTTTCCTTTAGGAAGAGGTTGAGGAATTTCGCAAACAAAACTCCGCCTGCTGTGTCAAAGATGAACGCCACCAGACCCATTCCCATTATCATCAGTGTCTGGATGTTCAGGAAGGCATCAGCCGCCATAGTTGAACCGATGGTGATGCCCAGAAGCAGCGTGACGAGATTGGCCAGCTCGTTTTGAGCCGCGTTGGACAACCTGTTTAATACACCGCACACGCGGATTAGGTTTCCAAACATCAATGAACCGATCAAGGCCACGCTTATGGGCGCGATGATGCCTGCAATGATAGTTACGGTAATTGGGAATAAGATCTCGATTATTTTGGGAATTTCCACCTGGGTATATTTCATACGTATCCGTCTCTCGTTCCTCGTAGTAAGGAGTCTGATGACGGGCGGTTGTATTATCGGTACAAGTGACATGTAGGAATATGCGGCAACGGAAATGGGTCCAAGGTAGTTTTGAGCGAATTCCTTTGCCACATAAATCGATGTGGGCCCATCTGCCGCGCCGATAATCCCGATGGCTGCAGCTTCCTTTAAATCAAAGTGCCCCGTTGCAAGAGCAAATATCATGGTAAAGAATATACCGAACTGTGCCGCGGCTCCGAAGAAAAACATGAACGGGTTCTGCATCAGAGGCTTAAAATCGATCATTGCGCCTACCGCGATAAATATGAGGACAGGAAACAGTTCTGTTTGAATTCCTGCGTTGTATAGTAAAGTGAGAAAACCTTCCTCTCCTACGGCGGAAGAAAATGGGATGTTGCAAAGGATAGAGCCAAAACCGATCGGTAATAACAACATGGGCTCGTACTCTTTTGCGATGGCAAGGTAAATCAACAAGCCACCGATGGCAAACATTATTAAATGCTTCAGTTCGAAATTTGTAACTCCAATTAATAGTTCATGCCATAGTTCGTTCAATTGATTCTGTCCTCCTAAATACTGTACTGCTTATGATGTAAAATTGCCTGCATTATATGCAATAAAATAAACCGCTCTCGACGGTTTATTTTACATCAAATATTGACTAAGTCAAAGCAAATTTATGTATTAATGTTCGGATTTATTCTAAAATCACTCCGTCTTCGTCAACTTTTACGCTATCAGGCAGGAATTGTTGTTTGAGGGATGTTTCGATTTTAAGGAGAATTTCAGGGTTTTCCCGTAAGTAGTTTTTTACATTTTCTCTGCCTTGTCCGATACGTTCACCATTGAAGCTGTACCAAGCTCCGGCTTTTTCTACAATTTTTGCTTCCACGGCGCAATCCAGCACGTCTCCTTCTCTGGAAATACCGGTTCCGTACATAATATCGAACTCTGCTTGTTTGAAGGGAGGCGCAAGCTTGTTCTTTACGATCTTCACTCTGGTACGATTGCCTATGACAGAATCGCCGACTTTGATGCTCTCCACTCGCCGCACATCCAATCTCATGGAAGAATAGAATTTTAGCGCGCGGCCTCCCGTAGTCACTTCGGGGCTTCCGAACATGACGCCGACCTTTTCCCTAAGCTGGTTAATAAAGATAGCGCTGGTATTGGATTTATTGATAGCGCCGGTAAGCTTTCTTAATGCCTGAGACATGAGGCGCGCCTGGAGGCCCACATGGCTGTCACCCATGTCGCCTTGAATCTCCGCTTTAGGAACGAGAGCTGCAACGGAGTCTATGACCACTACGTCCAACGCTCCGCTTCTTACCAAAACTTCGCAGATCTCCAAGGCCTGCTCCCCTGTATCCGGCTGAGCAACCAGCAATTCTGCAATGTCAACCCCTAATTTTGACGCATAATCGGGATCCAAAGCGTGCTCCGCATCGATAAAAGCAGCTTTGCCGCCCTTTTTCTGGGCTTCCGCGATGATATGTAGAGCAATTGTGGTTTTACCCGATGACTCCGGACCGAATATTTCCACCACCCTGCCTCTCGGTATTCCGCCCACGCCGGTGGCTATATCCAGGCTGATGGAACCGGTAGATATGCTGTCGATATTCAGCTTGGCATCGTCGCTGCCCAATTTCATGATTGCGCCTTTTCCAAATTGCTTCTCTATCTGAAGCATGGCCGCTTCCAAAGCTTTATCTTTTTCGTTTTGAATATTGCTCATGGTCTCCTCCGTTTCGCAAGAACATACGTTCTTGAGTCATGATACCCCAATTTTTCGAAAAGGTCAAGCATAAAATGCCGGCAATATAACTCGTCGACACTATATTAACATTATTTGGTAATATTGTCAATGCCAAACATTAACCAAGTTGCTCTTTCTCATCTAACAACCGGTTTATTACGTCAAACATGGAAAGCATGGCATAATTTCGATTCCAATTGCGGTTTACATTTCTCAAAATTGATTTTTTGCAAACCGTTTTGTCATCTAAAATTGCGCAGATATACACAAGTCCTACAGGTTTATCCGCAGTCCCGCCGCCGGGACCTGCAATTCCTGTAACGGAAATGCAGAGTCTGCTTCCGCTGACCTTTTTTAGTCCCTGGGCCATTTCCATGGCCGTATTTTTGCTGACTGCTCCGTATCGCTCAAGGGTATCGGGATTCACGCCCAGCTCTTCCACCTTTGAACGGTTGCTGTATGTTACCAAAGCCCGGTCAAAAACTGCGGAGATTCCGGGTATTTCGGTGAGAGTCTGGGCAAACAGACCTCCTGTGCAGGATTCGGCGCTGGAAATGGAAATATTCCTTTCCATGAGTTTCTTGGCTACCACCTGATGCAGGTCTTTGTCATCATAGCTGTAAATATACTCGCCCACTCTCTCTTTCACCTTTGCGATTATTTCAGTAACCGCTGCTTTCGCCTCCTCAAGGGTGCTGCGCTTCGAAGCGATCCGCACGCTGCATTCCCCTTCCTTTGCGTAGGTTGCTATG
>DGEG01000116.1:0-514 GCA_002385825.1 Firmicutes bacterium UBA3932
CCCTCCTTAGCCAAAGCTTCCAGTTTGGGGATGGCGATAGTCAAGAGTTGAAGGATAATGGACGCTGTGATGTACGGGGTGATGCTCAGCGCAAAGATGGTAAAGTTGCTGAAAGCTCCTCCCGAAAACAGGTCAAACAGACTCAACAGTCCCAGTTCTCCCGAAAAGACTTCCTGCAGTATTGCCCGGTCGATTCCGGGAACGGGAATGTTGGAACCCAGCCGGAACACGAGCAACATCAAAAGGGTAAAGATAATCTTTTTTCTGAGATCCTCAATCTTCCAAGCACGGGCAACTGTCCGAAGCATCTCCATATTAAATCACCTCGGCCTTTCCTCCGGCAGACTCAATCTTTTCAATGGCAGATTTACTGAATTTATGAGCCTTTACGGTAATTTCCTTCTCCAAAGTACCTTCGCCGAGGACTTTAACTCCGTCGACGACCTTCTTTACCAATCCTGCTTCGATAAGAAGCTCCGGGGTAACCTCTGTACCGTCCTCAAATGCATTCAGT
>DGEG01000116.1:910-14305 GCA_002385825.1 Firmicutes bacterium UBA3932
GCGCCTTCCGGGGCTCTCAGTTCATGTAACTTCATGGCTGTCACCTCCCTCTTACAGTTGCTCAACCTTAACAAGATGCTTTATCTTGTCAACGGCTCCGCTGGTCTGCGGGTTGTCAGGTTTCTCAACTGCGTGATGCATCTTTCTGAGACCTAACGCTTCCAGAACTTTTCTTTGTTTTGGGGAAGCACCGATGGGGCTTTTTATTAAAGTAATTTTAACTCTCTTCTCCGCCAATTTGGTGTCCTCCTTATCCTAAAATTTCCTGCTTCGTCTTGCCCCTGAGCTTGCTGACGTTTTCCAACGTCTTCAGCATTTTGAGGCCTTCGATTGTAGCACAAGCCATATTTATGGCGTTGTTGCTGCCGATGGATTTGGCTCTCACGTCTTTAATACCGGCCAACTCAAGTACGGTACGCACGGAGCTTCCCGCGATTACACCAGTACCCGGTGCCGCCGGCATGATGAGAACCTGACCGGCTCCGAAAACGCCTAATGTTCTATGTGGTATGGTAGTTCCCAGCGTGGGAACGTAAATCAGTCTTTTTTTCGCATCCTCAATGGCTTTTCTCACAGCTTCCGGAATTTCCTGGGCCTTTCCCAGACCCACGCCCACGTGTCCGTTCTTGTCACCGACTACAACGGCAACACTGAACCGGAAGTTTTTGCCGCCCTTGACGACCTTTGTTACACGGCGGATACTCACGATGGATTCCTGCAGTTCAAGCTTGGATGCATCAATGGTATTTTGTCGCATTCTCTTCTCCTCCTATTAGAATTTGAGACCGGCGGAGCGCGCACCGTCAGCCAACTCTTTCACTCTTCCGTGATATAAGAATCCGCCTCTGTCAAAGCAAACCTTTTCGATGCCTTTTTCCAGCGCTCTCTTACCTACAGCTTCTCCTACCGCCCTGGCGGCTTCCTTGTTTCCGCCGTTTGCAAACCGCTCTTTGATTTCCTTATCCAAAGAAGAAGCGGCCACCAATGTATGTCCGTTAACATCGTCGATGATCTGTGCATAAATATTGGAGAGGCTTCTATAGACGCATAGTCTCGGTTTTTCAGGAGTACCGAAAACGCTTTTTCTTACTCTCGCATGTCTCTGTAAACGCTTGTCGTTTCTACTGCTCTTCTTAGCCATTTTCTTCACTCCTTTCTACTTCTTCTTAACGCCGGCTTTGCCTTCCTTGCGGAGGACAGCCTCATCGACATAACGGAAGCCTTTGCCCTTATACGGCTCAACCGGTTTTTGTGCGCGAATAATTGCCGCATAGTTTCCTACCAGGGCTTTGTCAATGCCTCTGACAATAACTTCATTTCCGGCAACTTCTGTCTGGATTCCTTCCGGATCTTCCATCTCAATAGTATGAGAGAATCCCAGATGAAGGACCAGCTTTTTACCATTTTTCTCCGCTCTATATCCTACCCCACCGAGTTGGAGTTTTTTCTCAAACCCTGCGGTAACGCCCGTGACCATGTTGTTAATTAAGGACCTGTAAAGCCCATGGGCCTCTCTGGCTTCCTTGTCATCTCCATCCGGAGCTACGGTCAGGACGCCGTCTTTGATTTCAATTTTCAGTCTGTTGCTTATCTGTTCCTGCAATTCACCTTTGGGCCCCTTCACGGTAACCACGTTATTGCCGCTGATTTTTACCTCAACGCCGGCAGGAAGCGATACAGGCTGTTTTCCTATTCTTGACATTGTATTTCCTCCCTACCAAACATAACAGATTACTTCGCCACCAACACCCAATTTTCTTGCTTCTTTGTCGCTCATGACACCGTTGGATGTGGAGATAATGGCGATGCCAAGACCTCCCAATACCTTCGGTACCTCGTCGCTTTTCGCATAAACTCTTAAACCGGGTTTGGAGATCCTCTTCAGTCCGCTGATTACTTTCTGCTTATCAGCTCCGTACTTCATGTGTACCCTGATGATACCTTGTTTGCCGTCATCTATAATATTGAATCCTTTGATATAACCTTCTTTAAGCAAGATCTCCGCAATGGATTTCTTCATCTTAGACGCTGGTATATCAACGGTTGCGTGTCCGACAGTGTTGGCATTCCTGATTCTGGTCAACATGTCCGCTACAGGATCTGTCATAGTCATGTTACTGTACCTCCTTCCTTTCGGTATTACCAGCTGGCTTTCCGAACGCCGGGTATTTCACCCTTATAAGCTAGCTCTCTAAAGCAGATACGACAAACGCCGAATTTCCTCAGGTAAGCATGAGGGCGACCGCAGAGCTTGCATCTGTTGTAAGCCCGTGTTGCATACTTTGGTTTTCTCTGCTGTTTTATTATGAGAGATTTCTTTGCCACTTTCTTACCTCCTCGTTACTTTGCGAACGGCATTCCCAAGAGTTCGAGAAGAGCCTGAGCTTCTTCATCGGTCTTTGCCGTCGTCGTAAATACAATATTCATGCCCTTTATCATATCTACTTGATCATAGATAATCTCCGGAAAGATCAGCTGCTCTTTGATACCTAAGGAGTAGTTGCCTCTTCCGTCGAAGGAATTGCGGTTGACACCTTTAAAGTCCCTCACCCTGGGAAGGGCTATGTTGAACAACTTGTCTGCAAATATATACATATTGTCTCCCCTGAGGGTTACCTTTGCGCCTACGCTCATGCCTTCTCTCAATTTGAAGTTTGCGATGGACTTCCTCGCTTTAGTTACTACAGGCCTCTGACCAGTGATGAGGGCCAGCTCCTGAACTGCGGTTTCCATGATCTTTGGATTGTCCTTCGCTTCGCCGAGACCCATATTTATTGTGATCTTCTCGAGCTTGGGCACTTCCATGACGTTCTTATATTTGAACTTTTCCATCATGGCATTGAATACTTCTGTTTTATAATGTTCTTTCAGTCTTGCTGCCAAGTTCGTTCCCTCCTTTCACTAGTCGATTATCTGGCCTGTTCTCTTGGATACTCTCTTCTTTACACCGTCTACCACCGTGTAACCGATCCGTGTCGGGGCTTTAGCCTTGCTGTCCCAGTACATCACATTTGAAATATGAATAGGACCTTCCTGGTGCTTGATTTCAGCTGGCGCTTTTCTAGTCTGCTTCTGGTGTTTGGTCTGAATGTTTACCCCTTCCACGATGACCCTTTCAGTTTTAGGGAACACCTTTAGAACTTTACCTTTTTTGCCTTTATCTTTGCCGGTGATGACCAGCACTACATCGTCTTTCTTGATTCGCATCCTCAACACCTCCTACAGTACTTCCGGCGCGAGGGACACGATCTTCATAAAGCTCTTGTCTCTCAGCTCTCTCGCCACGGGTCCAAAAATACGTGTACCTACCGGGTTCTTATCTTCTTTTATGATAACGGCGGCATTTTGATCAAACTTTACATAGCTGCCGTCTGCACGCCTTACACCCTTTTTTGTCCTCACGACCACGGCTTTAACTACATCGCCCTTTTTGACGACGCCGCCGGGGGTTGCTTCTTTAACAGCACATACGATTATATCTCCAATGTTGGCATATTTACGGCTCGTTCCGCCGAGAACACGTATGCACAATAATTCTTTTGCGCCGGAATTGTCAGCAACCTTCAATCTTGTTTCTGCTTGAATCACGATAGTTGCCTCCTTCCTTACTTAGCCTTCTCGATGATTCTTACAAGTCTCCATCTTTTATCCTTGGACAGAGGCCTGGTTTCCATAATTCTCACTTTATCGCCAATCTGGCATTCGTTGTTCTCATCATGAGCTTTGAATTTCTTCGTGCGCTTGGTTGACTTTCCGTAAAGGGAATGTCTTACTAAATCTTCCACAGCTACAACGATGGTCTTATCCATTTTGTCGCTGACCACGTATCCGACCTTGGTCTTACGTCTATTTCTATCTTCCATAATCGCTTCCTCCCTTCTTTAACCTCGCGCCGCCTTCTTAAGCTCTTTCTCTCTCAAGATGGTCTTTGCTCTCGCAATTTCTTTTTTTACATCGCGCATTTTCATCGGGTTCTCAAGCTGGCCGGTCACTTGTTGAAAACGCAAATTGAACAGTTCATTCTTCAGTTTCTTCACTTCTGCTGCGAGTTCGGCTTCGCTCATTTGTCTCATTTTCTCTAGTTTCTTCTTCATTACGCTTCACCACCCTCTGCAATTTCCTGGCCCTTGACGGCAAATTTGCATTTCACCGGGAGCTTGTGGGAAGCCAGTCTCATAGCTTCTCTAGCTTTTTCTTCCGTGACTCCTGCGATTTCAAACATGACCCTGCCAGGCTTTACCACTGCTACCCAATATTCGGGAGCACCTTTACCGGAACCCATACGAACTTCAGCGGGCTTCTTGGTAACAGGTTTGTGAGGAAATATCTTAATATATACGTTTCCGCCCCTTCTGATGGAACGGGTCATTGCGATTCTGGCAGCTTCTATCTGATTCGAGGTGATCCAGCCACACTCCTGGGCAACTAAACCATAGGTGCCGTAGGTAATGGTGTTTCCTCTCGTAGCGACGCCCTTCATTCTTCCTCTATGGACACGACGACGTTTGACACGCTTCGGCATTAACATCGCTTGTTCCTCCTTTCATACTCGGTTTCTTACTCTTCAGAAACGGTCTCAGGCGCCTCTTTCGCTTCGACCGCCTCCGCAGGCTCGGCTTTGACAGGCTTTTCGGCCGGCTTAATACGTCTTCTGGGATTTACGGCTTTGACTTCGGGCTTCTCTTCCTTACGGTATCCGCCACGTCTTTCGGCACGATCAGTATCCCTTCTGCGTCTGTCTCCGGACCTTCTGCGTCTGTCTCTGTCGTCTCTTCCGCTCTCCTCAGGCAGCGGGCTCTGCAACTCTTTTGACAGAACTTCTCCGTTGTTGATCCAAACCTTCACGCCGATCTTGCCGTACTGCGTATCCGCCTCTGCAAAACCGTAACTGATATCGGACCTGAGAGTATGGAGGGGAACATTTCCTTCACTGTACTTTTCGCTTCTGGCAATTTCCGCTCCGCCCAATCTTCCGGACACTACGATCTTGATTCCTTTGCATCCGGCTTTCATGGTTCGTCCGATGGCCTGTTTCATGGCCCTCCGGTATGAAATTCTTCTCTCAAGGGCCTGCGTGACGTTTTCTGCTGTGAGCTGCGCGTCCGTTTCCGCCCTTTTGACTTCGACGATATTCATTGTCGTCGTCTTTCCGGTGAGCTTCTCTACTTCTTTTCTCAGTTCGTCGATGCCCGTTCCGGATCTGCCGATTACCATACCGGGTTTGGCAGTCAGCACGGTAACCTTAACCTGGTTATTGGCAGCTCTTTCGATTAAAATCTTTGAAACGCCGGCGGCGTAAATCCTTTTCTTGATATGATCTCTGATTTTTTTGTCCTCAACAAGGTAGTCTGCAAAATCTTTTTTATCCGCATACCACTTGGAGTTCCAGTCTTTAATAACGCCTACTCTCAATCCGTGTGGACTTACTTTCTGACCCATTCAATAAACCTCCTAATCTCTTTCCCTAAGCGTTACGCCGATATGGCTGCTTCTCTTACGGATAATGAATGCGCGGCCATGAGAACCGGCCCTCCACCGTTTCATGGTCGGACCTTGATTAGCGTATATTTCAGCGATATAAAGCTTATCCACGTTCATATTATGGTTGTTTTCTGCATTCGCTGCCGCGGATTTGACTACCTTTTCCACCAACACCGAACCTTTTCCCGGGGTGAATTTCAGTATAGTCAATGCTTCATTCAAGTCTTTTCCTCTCACCAGATCGACAATCGGTTTAAGCTTGATGGGAGACATTCTGACATACTTTGCAACTGCTTTCGCTTCCATGTTCTTCATCCTCCCTTACTTTTTCTTCACTTTCGAGGATTTGTCCGCTGCGTGTCCTCTGTAAGTTCTCGTAGGAGCAAACTCACCCAGCTTGTGTCCTACCATATCTTCTGTTATATATACCGGTACATGTTTTCTTCCGTCATGAACCGCTATTGTATGTCCTACCATCTGCGGAAAAATAGTGGATGGTCTGGACCAGGTTTTAATAACTCTCTTTTCGTTGGCCTCATTCATTTTCTCGATGGCGGCCAATAATTTCTTATCGACAAAAGGTCCCTTTTTCAGCGATCTGCCCATCTTGCTTCATCCTCCTCTCCGCTTACTTCTCTCCGCGTCTCTTCACGATATAATGATTGGAATGCTTGTTCTTCTTTCTCGTCTTGTACCCCAGCGTAGGCTTGCCCCAAGGAGTAGAGGGATGTGCGCGGCCGATTCCCGCTTTGCCTTCTCCACCGCCGTGGGGATGGTCGATGGGGTTCATGGCGGAGCCTCTGACAGAGGGTCTGAAGCCCATATGTCTCTTTCTGCCGGCTTTACCGATATTGATATTCTCATGCTCTACATTGCCGACTTCACCGATGGTGGCCCTGCACTCCATCCGAATCTTTCTCATTTCTCCAGAGGGCAATCTTACAGTTGCGTAATCGCCTTCTTTAGCCATGAGCTGGGCTCCGTTTCCTGCGGCCCTGACCAACTGGGCGCCCTTTCCGGCTTTCAGTTCAATGCAGTGGATCACGGTACCTACAGGAATGTTCTTCAAAGGAAGCGCGTTGCCCACCTGGATGTCTGCATCCTCTCCTGAATGTATGATATCGCCAACCTTCAGGTTATTGGGAGCGATAATATATCTTTTCTCACCGTCTGCATAGAAGATGAGAGCGATGTTAGCGCTTCTGTTGGGATCGTATTCGATGGTAGCTACCCTTCCGGGCACTCCGTCCTTATCCCGCTTGAAATCGATGATTCTATATTTATGTCTATATCCGCCTCCCCTGTGGCGAACCGTGATTCTTCCCTGTGAGTTTCTTCCGGAATGCTTTTTCAGCGTCACTGTAAGGGACTTTTCCGGAGTCTTTGCTGTGATTTCCTCAAAAGTTGAAACCGTCATTCCCCTTAAGCCGGGCGAGGTCGGTTTATATTTCCTGATTGACATTTTCTGCGTCCCTCCTTATAGACCTTGGAAGAATTCGATTTCCTTACTTTTTTCCGTAAGGATGACGATGGCCTTTTTGGAAGCCGCCGTCCTGCCCACGTTTCTTCCCATTCTCTTCATTTTGCCTTTTACGTTCATTATGTTGACTTTCTCAACTTCCACACCGAAGATCTCTTCAACCGCGTCCTTCACCTGGGTCTTGTTTGCATCAACGGCTACTTTGAACGTATATCTCTTCTTAGCCGCATCATCCATGCTTCTTTCCGTGATGACAGGCTGGAGGATAATATCGTAAGGGGTTTTCATTATGAATACACCTCCTCAATTCTGGTTACTGCATCCTTGGTCAAAATGAGACTGGTGTGGTTGACGATGTCGTACACATTCATCTCGCCCACTATAGTGGTTTTTACACCGGGAATGTTGGCCGCTGAACGAACTACATTTTCATCCTTCACGTCCGTTACGATGAGTGCTTTCTTCGCAGCTTTCACATTCTCCAGAACCTTTGCCATTTCTTTTGTTTTAGGTTCATCCAGTTTCAGGCTGTCCAACACGATGATTTCGTTTTCCCTCACCTTTGAAGAAAGGGCGGATTTCATCGCTAAACGCCTTAACTTTTGGGGAAGGGTGTACCTGTAACTTCTCGGTTTAGGTGCAAACGCAATTCCTCCGCCTACATGGTTGGGGGACGTGCTGCTTCCCTGCCTGGCGCGGCCTGTACCTTTTTGTCTGAAAGGCTTTCTGCCTCCGCCTCTTACTTCGCCTCTGGTCTTTGCGGACTGGGTCCCCTGTCTCTGGTTTGCCAGATAGTTCACTACAACCGCATGTACGGCATATTCATTTACTTCTATTCCAAAGATTTCATCTTTTAATTCAATGCTTCCGGCCTCTGTACCGTCCATTTTCAACATTGTTACCTGAGCCATTTGACTTCCTCCTCTCTGTCAGTTTCCCTATTTATCCTGACCCTTGACTGCGTACTGGATGCGAAGCAAGCTGCCCTTGCCTCCCGGCACAGCGCCTTTGACCAGCATCAGATTTCTGTCAGCAATGATCTTGACCAGTTCCACGTTCTGGACGGTGACGGTATCTCTTCCCATTCTTCCAGCTGCTTTATTTCCTTTAAATACTCTGGAAGGATAGGTTCCGGCTGCCAGAGCACCCGCTAATCTGTGATGCTTGGAACCGTGGCTCATAGGCCCTCTTGCTTGTCCCCATCTCTTGATATGACCCTGGGTGCCTTTTCCTTTTGATGTCCCGGTTATATCCAATTTTTTGCCTTCCTCAAAGTCGGCAACGGTTATGACCTGACCGGGTTTGTAGTTGTCGATGTCGTCTACGCGAACCTCACGCAAATACTTCTTGAGAGGTGCCTGCCATTTGGCGAAATGACCCTTCGTCGGTTTGTTGGCCCTGCTCTCTTTCAGGTCCTCAAAGCCGATCTGAACCGCATTATATCCATCCGTCTCCACGGTCTTGATTTGTGTAACCACATTAGGTCCGGCTTCGATAACTGTAACCGGAACTGCTTCTCCGGTTTCGGTAAAAATCTGAGTCATGCCGATTTTCTTTCCTAAGATTGCTTTCATCCTATCTTTCTCCCTTCTTACAGCGGATTGCAGAAATCTCCGCAATCATACTAAGATTTTCTACGAGGTGAAAATATTTTCATTCCTCTGTTACAGTTTGATTTCGATATCCACGCCCGCCGGCATATCCAACTTCATCAGCGCATCGATGGTCTTGGTGGACGGGGAAAGTATATCGATTAACCTCTTGTGGGTCCTCTGTTCAAACTGTTCCCTGCTGTCCTTGTATTTGTGGACCGCTCTCAGAATCGTTATTACCTGTTTCTCTGTAGGAAGCGGGATCGGTCCGGAAACTTCCGCCCCGGTCTTCTTGGCTGTCTCTACAATCTTTGCAGCCGATTGATCCAACGCCTTATGATCGTACGCTTTAAGCTTGATTCTGATTTTTTGTGTGCTCATTTTCTTCCTCCTTGCCGTGCCTGTTTCCAGGCAGATTTCGTACGTTTTCGCTATGCATGTACGAGGGATTCGCTCAATACACCCTGCCGTGTGTTTCATTATTTTTTACACAAACAAAGAATGCGAATCCCCTCGCCCCCTTCGAGAGAGGACAATTCTCAGTAGAAATTCTCCGATAGCCCGGTAACTTTCTACCTCATCGCATTTTCTTGCACGGCTTTTCGAAAAAAGGCTTGTAAAAAGCGTCTTACACCCTTTACAACCACCCGCTTAATCGCGCCGTGCAATAGCAAGCTTTATCAGTATATAGTAGGATAAAACAGATTGCAAGAGGAATTTTAAATTTTTATAGAAAAAAATAAAAAATGTTATGAAGTAGTCTGATAATTTCAAGGTGTTTAAGCTTTTGACATTGAACACGCTTCCGGGTGTTTCTCTAATGTTGCTCATATTGTATTTCTTCCCTTTGAAACAGTCAATATATAGATGTATAGATTTCTTATATTAACCATTGAGCATCACGAAATAACAGCACGCACAATCTCATTATTATTTTTGAAATTGCCGCCTTGCCGGGGAAGATTTCAGAAATTTCTATCGTCTTTTTGGATTTTGCCGAAAAAATTTTTGTCAGTTTTTGCGTCCGCAGGCAATAAAACGAAATTATTTTTGTGTTACTGCTATATTTCCGGAATAATTATTGATTTATATGAAATTGCTTTACTTTTTAATGTTATGTGCTACTATGAAAGCAAATAAACCATATCATTTAATATGTGTAATTTATCCGGAGAGAACCATGGATAATATTGATATCAAAATTTTAAACCTGCTGAAACAGAACGCCCGCATGAGCGCTTCAGAAATCGGCGAGAAAATCAACTTATCCGTTTCGGCAGTGCTCGAACGCATTAAAAAATTGGAGAAATCCGGAATTATAAAACAATACACTTTGATCCTTGACCCAAAACTCATCAACAAGGACGTTTCAGCATTTATTTCCATCGGTCTCGATCATCCCAAATACAATGAAAGCTTTATCGAAAGCGTGCTCGATCACAAGCAAATCGTAGAGTGTCATTATATTACGGGAGACTCAGATTTTCTTCTGAAGGCGGTAATAGATTCTACGGCCTCCCTTGAAAAAGTGCTCAATGATATAAAAAGCATCCAAGGCGTATCCAGGACCAGGACCCTGGTAGTTCTTTCTACTGTTAAAAATGAATATACGGTTCTTCCGGATACCCTTTAGATTTTATAGATTGTTTTTTTCCGCAGTAGCTGTTCGTGTTTTTCTTTTTACATATTCATTCCAATAGAAGAAAACAGGAGGGATTATCATGATTATCGGTGTTCCAAAGGAAATTATGCATGGCGAACTGAGGGTTTCTGCCATTCCCGAGACAGTTGCAAAGTTCATTGAAGCCGGTGCGGAAGTGTTGGTAGAGAAATCCGCAGGGGCGGGGGCTCACTACCCCGATTCCGAGTATGTGGCTGTCGGAGCAAAAATCATCGACGACGTGGCGGAGCTTTACGAAAAAGCGGATGTAATATTGAAAGTAAAGGAACCACTCTTCAACGAGGCAAAAGGTGTTCACGAGGTGGATATGATGCATCAAGGCCAATACCTTATCACCTTCCTTCATCCGGCTGCTCCGGTAAATCACGAGATGGTTCAAAATTTGGCAAAAAAAGGCGTTATAGGTTTGACTTTGGATGGCATTCCCCGTATTTCAAGGGCACAGAATATGGATGCACTGACTTCCATGAGCACATGCGCAGGATATAAAGGCATGCTGTTGGCAGCCAACGCCTTATCCAAATTTGTGCCTCAAATTTTCTGTGCGGTAGGTATGATTAAGCCCGTAAATACATTGATTATCGGCGCCGGCGTCGGCGGTCTTCAGGCGCTGGCAACTGCCAAAAGACTGGGCTCTGTGGTATATGCGGCGGATATTCGTCCCGATGCCGTGGAGCAGGCAAAGAGCCTGGGCGCTAAAATCGTCGAGACGGGAGTGCCGGCAGAGCTGGCTGTAGGAGAAGGAGGTTACGCTCTCTCCCTTCCCGATGACGTGCTGGCAAAAGAACGTGAAGCCCTTAAGGATGCCGTCTCCCAGATGGATATCGTTTTCTGCGGCGCCCTGGTGCCCGGAAAACTGGCCCCCATATTAATAACGGACGAAATGGTGGCGTCCATGGCTCCCGGATCAGTCATTGTAGACATCTCCATCGATCAGGGCGGCAACTGTGAAGCTACGGTACCCGGTGAAACCGTAGTGAAGCACGGAGTTACAATTATCGGCATCAAGAACATTCCCGGCATGCTTGCCACCAGCTCCACCTGGATGTTTGCAAACAACGTCTATCATTTGGTCAATTACCTGATGAAAGACGGAAAAATCGTCCTGGACAGGAACGACGAAATCGTGGCGTCGATCCTTACTACCATTGACGGTGAAGTGGTACACGCAGGCGCCAGAGAAGCTATGGGTCTTTAATTTCTAACTTGAAGTTTGGAGGATAAATTACTATGCATCCTTTTATACTCGTCATACTGTTCATTGTTTGTGCCTTGATAGGATATAAGGTGATTACCAATGTTCCCAGCCTGTTGCACACACCACTTATGACAGCCATGAATGCATTGGCGGGTATTGCCCTGTTGGGCGCGCTTACCTGCACCGCCATGGCTGTCTATACCGCCAACCAGATCCTGGGCTACATCGGTATTTTTCTGGCCATGGTCAACGTGGTGGGTGGTTTCGGATTGTCCCACCGCATGCTTAAGATGTTCAGGCACGAGGAGCATGAGGAGGTGAATAATCGATGAGCGACACTGTTTATTTTGTCCTCTGCGCCATATTAGCTTTAGGCGTGCTGATTGGCCTCTCCATGCTCAGCAAAGTTAAAACCGCCGTGACCGGAAATATGATCAGCATCTTATGTACCGCAGGAGCCATAGTCATTACCATGTTCAAATATGAGCTCCTCAGCGCTATCGGTCTGTGGATCTGCCTCGTGTTGGGATTGTTGGTGGGCGTTTACTGGTCCTTTACACTCAAGATGATCCAGATGCCCCAGGTGGTAGCGCTGCTCAACAGTTTCGGCGGAGCTGCGGCAGCTTTGGTAGCCATAGTCACTATGCTGGATGTGGCGCCTCTACCCACCTTCGCGCTGATAACCGCCGCATTGGCACTGGTTGTCGGCACCCTGACTTTTACGGGAAGCGTTGTGGCTGCAGGAAAGCTGCATAAGCTGATCTCCCAAAAACCTATCATATGGAAAGGGCATCAAGCCATTACCACCATTTCCCTGGTACTCACCCTGGCTGCTATGGTGCTCATGTGCATTCCTTCGGTTCCACTCCCGGCCAGCGTGATTTTCGGGATCCTCATCAGCGGATTTTTCGGCATTGCTTTTACTGTAAGAGTCGGCGGCGCGGACATGCCTATTACCATTTCATTGTTGGTATCCCTTTCCGGCGTGGCCGACGGCATTGCCGGAATGGCTATAAGCAACATCCTGCTCGTTTCTCTCGGCGGAATCGTAGGCGCCTCCGGGCTCTTGCTTACTAAAATCATGTGCATGGCCATGAACCGCTCCCTTTCAGATATATTGATGGGCAGAACCTCCGTACAGCCATCCGCCGAGGCTCCATTCCTTAAAACCGCTCCCGCAGGCACACAGGATTCCGAACCGGTTCAAGACGATTCTGTTTCGGAGGGCGAACCCACGGACGATGTGATGAAGCTCCTTCAGCAAGCCAAAAATGTCATCATCGTTCCCGGCTACGGCATGGCTTTAGCCCAGGCCCAGCAGAAGGTCAAGGTTTTGGCCGACAAGCTGGAAGCCCGCGGCGCATCGGTGGACTTCGCCATCCATCCCGTTGCAGGAAGAATGCCCGGACACATGAACGTGCTGCTTGCCGAAGCGGATGTGCCTTACGAAAAGCTTCGCAGCATGGAAGAAATAAACCATGAATTTGAGAACTGCGATCTGGTCATCGTAATCGGCGCCAACGACGTAATCAACCCGGCGGCAAATACCGCCAAGGACACGCCGATTTACGGCATGCCGATCCTCAACGTGGACCAGGCTAAGAATGTGATCATCTGCAACTACGATATGAGCCCCGGCTATGCGGGCGTTGACAACCCGCTGTACACAAAGCCCGGCGTCGTCATGATGCTCGGAAACGCCGAAGAAACGGTCCAGGAACTCATCGATAAAGCCGGCGCAGCCGCCAATTCTCCCGGAGAAGTTATTCCGGAACAGGATAAAGACGGTGATGAAGGCGGTAAAGATGGGGATGAACTGGCTAATTTGCTCAAGAGCACGAACAGAGTCATCATCGTTCCCGGCTACGGCATGGCTTTAGCCCAGGCCCAACAGAAGGTCAAGGTTTTGGCCGACAAGCTGGAAGCCCGCGGCGCATCAGTGGACTTCGCCATCCATCCCGTT
>DGEG01000116.1:14637-14865 GCA_002385825.1 Firmicutes bacterium UBA3932
CTATGCGGGCGTTGACAACCCGCTTTACACAAAGCCCGGTGTCATCATGATGCTCGGAAACGCCGAAGAGACGGTCCAGGAACTCATCGATAAAGCATAGCACATTTGCGGTGTTTGAGTTCTGATAAAACAGAGCTCGTTTCCGGCTTTGCATACGCAAATACAAAAGGTATAAAAAGACATCCGATTATAACAACCGGATGTCTCAGACTGTAGACAAATCCCATC
>DGEG01000137.1:0-2940 GCA_002385825.1 Firmicutes bacterium UBA3932
ACTTCATTTTACAATTCGCCTGATTTTTTTAGTAAAAAGTCAGCTAAAATATAAGAATGGAACGTTTTTTAATTGATTTTATTAAAAAACCGGTCTGAATTAGGGAAATATCATGAGAAAATCAGCTAAAATTGAAATTACTCATTATTTTTAGTTGATTTTGTCTCGCCAGGAGAGGCGGCGAGGGTCTTTGGGATGTCCTTCATCAAAACATCCTTTAGATAGAAAGACGTCTTTTAAATTTAATCAGAAGAAATCATCAGAGAAAGGGAAGGATAGGGGGGCAAATGGTACATATAGGAAATGATTGGGACGAGTTGCTTGACGGTGAGTTTGACAAGGAGTATTACAGGAATCTGCGTCGCTTTCTTATTTCTGAATATAAGACACGGGTCATCTATCCCTCCATGTATGATATCTTCAACGCGTTGAAGTATACTCCATACAGCAAAGTTAAGGCGGTAATTTTAGGGCAGGACCCCTACCACGGGCCGGGACAGGCCCACGGTCTGTGTTTTTCAGTGATGAAGGGCGTTCCGAAACCCCCTTCCCTGGAAAACATTTTCAAGGAACTGGAAGCGGACTTGGGGATTTCGTCTCCTCCTCACGGGTGCCTTACGGATTGGGCAGAACGTGGCGTCCTGCTGTTGAATACGGTTCTTACGGTGCGTTCAGGCCAGGCAAATTCACATAAAGGAAAAGGTTGGGAGATATTTACCGACCGGATTATCGAATTGTTGAATAATAGAGAGCAACCGATGGTATTCTTATTGTGGGGAGCAAACGCCAAGGCAAAAGCACCTTTCATTACCAATAATAATCACTTGGTTTTGACAGCGGCACATCCCAGTCCTTTATCTGCGTACAACGGATTTTTCGGATGTCGCCACTTTTCAAAGGCCAACGAATTTCTCAGCCGGTACGGTGAACCCATCGATTGGGAAATTAAATAGGCAGGAGAACCGGCCGAGTTAAAGGATTGGCAGGTGAGGGATCTTGGTGAGGAACCTCATTGAATGAGCGGATTAAGCAGGCCGGGGATACTGGCTGAACAGGAGGATGGAATTATGGAAATCATTATTATCGCTGTAGTCGTCATCGCTATCGCGCTCTTTGTGATAGGGGGCTACAATGGGCTAGTAAGGCTTCGAAACTTGACAGAGGAAGCTTTTTCAACAATGGATGTATATCTCAAAAAGAGGTATGATCTGATTCCGAATCTGGTTGAAACGGTGAAAGGCTATGCTGCCCATGAGGCCAGCACCCTTGAGAAGGTGGTTCAAGCCAGGAACATGGCTGCGTCTGCGGGAACCATGGAGGAGCGGATCCGAGGCGAAAACATGCTTACGGGCGCTTTGAGGAGTTTGTTCGCATTAGCGGAAGCCTATCCGGATTTGAAGGCCAACGCAAATTTCATGGACCTTCAAGCGCAGCTTCAAAAAGTAGAGGAAGATATCGCCAGGGCCAGAACAAATTACAACGCGACGGTGAGAGAATACAACACAAAGACAGAGGTCTTCCCCTACAACATCATCGCGGGCATCTTCAATTTTACGAGGAAGGCCCTCTTTGAGGTGGCGGGCGAGGAAGAAAGACAAAGGGTCGAAGTTAAGTTTTAGGCAATAAGGATTTTGTGCCCCACCACGCGTATAGCGGCAGTTTTCCGAAGGAGACCTTTCGGGAGGAGGAATGGACGGTGGTGGAGGCAGCGGCCGGCAATCCAACGGATTACGGATTACTGAGGCTCGACAAAAGGAATACCGAAGTACTGGGTCAAAGATAAAACCAGTGCCCGGGCGATGGGATCGATATTGTTAATGATCCAGTTGGCATCTTCCCAGTTGTCATGATACGCAACTTCTATCAGGTTGGCCGGCGCTACCGTGCGTCGGAGTTCCGCCAGAGTGGTAGAGGGAATGGTGATTACCAATTCCGGATCAGGGTAGATTGCGGCAAAATTTTCTGCGATGATTTCCGCCATCCGCCTTCCCTCGTCGCTAAAGGAATAATAATAGATATTGGGGCCGCGGAAGGCGCCGGGCATGGTTTCCGGCGATGCATTGGAATGGATCGACAGATGGAAGTCATAGCCTCCCGCGTTTGATGCTGCAATGGCCTGGCTCAGGGACTCGTCGGGATTGTTGCGGCCGTAGCGGATGCCTGAAGCTTCAAGATACGGGATCATGGCATCTACAATGCGGTTCATCCAATATTCTTCGCTCTCGCCAGTAATAAAAGGATTGAACTCCTGTACCGAGGGACTTAAAAAAACAGACGGCTGGTTGCCGGGCGTAGTTTGCGCTATTTGATAATACATGATAAGTATCCTCCGAATCTATGTTAATTCAGTTTATTGTATGCGGCACAGTTTGGCGGCGTTCCTTAGAGAAGTCCAACATACTTCTTAGATAAAATTATCCTTTTCAAAGGAAACGGTTTCATGTAAGATAGGAGGCGGAGGGAAATACTATGATAGGTGCCGCACTGAATTTCTGGATTTACATGTTTGTCGTCTTGGTGGGAGCAAAGCTTTTGGGCTTTGCTGAAGACACTAAGATGTTGGTGATAGTTGTCGCTGTAAGTATTCTGATTTATTTTGGTATAAGAAGGTTCTTATCGAAAAGATAGAGTACAGGCGGCGTATCGCTCAAAAAGCAGGTTCGAAGAAACGTAAATACATTGCCTTGGCAGCCTTACATATATCATATATTGTCGCTAAACATGAAATCACTTGGATCGTTGCAAGTGATTTTTTTTGTTTAGTAATAGTCGTATTTGAAAATTGTCTTCGGTGGCCTCCCTCTATTCAAGACTTCGGTTATAGATAACTCTTGACTTCGGTTATAAACAAAACCCAGGTCCGAATCGGAATCTTGGCGACTTTCAAGCTTCTGATTAGACAAAAATCAAATCCGAAAAGTACTTTCATGTCTACTTTCA
>DGEG01000137.1:3093-7383 GCA_002385825.1 Firmicutes bacterium UBA3932
AGTACTTTCATGTCTACTTTCAGTGTTAGACAAGATTCCATAAATGATATCGATTCTTGTCTATTTTTGAGTTCCATTGTAGACAGGCGTAAAGAGAAATAGACTAACAGAAAGTGAAATGAAGTAATTTGCATAGCAATTGGAGGGTTTGGTAAAACTAACCATGGAATAACAAATGGCATAACAATCAGGCGGGAGGTTTACAATGGGCGTTAGAATGGGCGGCGGAAAGAGGAAAGAGCGAAAGTCGACGGATCAAAAGCCGAAAATAAAGCTTGTCGAGGAAATCCGCGAGATTCTTCCTATAAACGAGAGTTTTGACATCACGGAACGGAACCTAACCATAGGGGGAAAAGAAGCCTACCTGTATTTTACTGTAGGTTTCGTTAAGGACCATCAACTCCAGCTCGTGATCACGGACTTTCAAAACATCTCCACTTCCGATATGAAGAACATGGCTACTGCCGGTGATTTCATAAAGAGGAAGATCCCTACCGTAGAACTGACGGAAGTATACACTCCCAAGATGGCCGTGATAAACATACTTTCCGGAAAGACGGCCCTGATCATCGAAGGATACAACAGCATTATTGTGATGGATTTGCGCAGCTATCCGCAAAGGGGGATCGAAGAGCCGGACAAGGAGCGGACGCTGCGTGGTTCCAGAGACGGATTCGTGGAAACGATGGTGACTAACACTGCCATGATTCGCAGGCGCATACGCGATCCTAAGCTGGTCTTCCTCATGATGAATGTGGGCAAATCCTCAAGAACGGACGTCTGCCTTGGTTATATAAAAGACCTTGCCGACGAAGCGGTGGTCAAAGAGCTCATCGGGAAAATACAGGGGATTAAAATCGACACCCTGACAGTAGGGGATCAGAGCCTGGTGGAAGCTTTAGACAAACGGCACTGGCTGAATCCTTTCCCGAAAATCCGCTATACAGAGCGTCCTGATGTGGTGGCGGCACACCTTACGGAAGGAAGCTTCGTTATTTTAGTGGACAACAGCCCCACCGCCATAATACTACCCACCGGCTTCTTTGATTTCATGCAGGATGCCGACGATTACTACTTTCCCGTTATTACAGGCACCTTTTTAAGGTTGGTGCGGAATATAACAGTACTCGTATCTATCTTCATTACGCCCATCTATCTCCTGGCAGACAGGGGCATCCTTGCATTTCCCAGCAGTTGGGGCTTCCTCATGCCCCAGGAATCTTACCCGATCCCGCTTTTTTGGCAATTCCTCATCCTGGAGATTGCAGTTGACGGGCTGAAACTCGCCTCCCTCAATACACCGAGTTCATTGGGCACATCCCTTTCCGTGATCGGAGCCCTGCTTTTGGGAGAGCTTTCCATCAACGCGGGCTGGTTCATACCGCAAACCATTCTGCTCATGGCCATAGTAGCCCTGGCCGCTTTTTCCCAGCCCAGCATTGAACTGTCCTATGCTTTCAAGTTCATGCGCATATTTCTTCTCATCGGCTCCGCTCTGTTGGGACTTTGGGGTTTTATCGGGGCATTGGCCATTGAAATCGTGATACTGGCAAGGACCAAAACCCTGACAAAAACGTCCTACTTATACCCGCTAATTCCCTTCAACAGAAAAAAACTCATGCGGCTTTTGTTCCGCACGAGAAAGTGAAAGCGATTTAATCCTGGATGTTCAGGTCAATCGGACACCTTTTCCCCAAAAACTCAACAAGCCGCACCGAGTAAAAGTCGCAAGCCAGGATTTCATTGCTGCAGGGATCCTGGAGCAACAGGTAATTAAGCCCTACGCCCACCAGGTAGCCGAACCTGGATACCGTATTGCCGCTGCCAAAGTCCATCGCAACTAAGCATTCTTTGCCGATCTGGGTTCGCAGGAACCCGTTCAAGTACTGCAGGCTCTCATAACTGAGAATTTCTTTATATTGCTCCGGCAGCAAAGGATTGCTCGGAACCGCAAAATGAGGAGGCGGCGGGACCACGGTGGGGACCGGAGAGCCTGTAAAAGCGGTTTCCGGGGCTTCAAACTCAACGGTTTGTACAAGCGGGGGCCGTATTCCCGTGGGAGGCGCCTCTTCACTCGTGCCCAGGCTCGCTCCGGGGGAAGGCGATGTGGAGGGTGGCTGCATCGGCACGAGTCGTATGGGGACCGGCGTCGTTGGCAGCGGAAAAACCGGCTGGTCCTGGGGTGCTACCGCGCCGGGAGACGTTCCGAAAGGAAAAGTGGTTCCCGGCAAAGGCCCAAAAGCCCCGGGGGTTGACGGCTGCGGCGGAGTCGGGAAGGGAGCCCCGGGAGCAGTCGGAGCCCCGGGAGCAGTCGGAGTCCCGGGAGAAGTCGGGGCTCCAGGCATTGCAGGAGCTGGGGGTACGGTCGGTGTCGGTGTTGGTGTTGGGGTTGGGGTTGGAACCTGGTTTTGATTCGGAGTGCCGGGCATGGGAGCAGCAGGCGACCCCGGCACCGGCGGCATCGTGCCTTGCACGGCTTTTACCGCATCCCTGCCGGCGCTGGCCATCCTGGCATCATATCTGAACGGAGGTTTGGAAATGCCCGGATTATATGGGTAATGCATGATCATACCTTCTTTCATCAAGTATTTGCATAGTAAACGGTGGGGATGTAAAAACAATGATCACCGATTCGATTATGAATAACGCCATAATTTGGCGGAGGAAAAAAAGGGGCGCAGGTTACTGAAAAGGGATTGTAAAAATACAGGGAATGATCTACGCCGATCAACCGGTTTCCTGCCATTGCCCAATCTGCAATTTCGTAGTGAATATCCGTCGGCCGCATGTTATATATGTTCTGAGGATTGGGAATTCCGTTTTTTACGGTCATGGCACAAGTGAATTGCCCTGGTTGCATGATGATGTTCTGTATGTTGGTGCCGCCGCCGGTCTGGCTTACCCTCCCGAACTCGCCGTAAGTAATCGTTGCCCGGTTCATAACCACGGTGGCAACTGCCCTCATTCCTGTCTCACCTTCGCCTCCGGCCTCACATTGAATCAGTCGCGCCAATAATTCTCTGTCATCAAAGGGCATGAGTAAAGGCCTCCGTTTCCAGCTACTGCATCATTTCTTGCATAATATGCAACAAGTTGAAAAAATGCTCTTGTGTTTCTATTAAATGCCTGTATATAATGGTAGCATCATGCAATTCCGGGCCCCTGCGTTTAGAAGGCAGGGAGCGGGGGTATCGGTAATACTGTATTGTAGGGGCACCCATAAAACTGTATTGTAGGGGCATCCGTAAAACTTAGGTATTGACAATCAAATGAATATAACAGTTAAATATAAACATTAAAATAGAACAAGACAATTGGAACAGGAGGGACACATTTGGCTAAGGTAAAAGTTACGGAAACTGTATTAAGGGACGGGCACCAGTCGTTGATTGCAACAAGGATGAAGACAGATGAAATGGTTCCTATTTTAGAAACCATGGATCGGGCAGGCTATCACGCTCTTGAAGTATGGGGCGGCGCCACTTTCGATTCATGCTTGAGGTTTCTCAATGAAGACCCATGGGAAAGACTGCGGGTGATCCGTAAAAATATTAAAAAGACCAAGCTTCAGATGCTGCTCAGAGGACAGAACCTTCTGGGTTACAAGCACTACGCGGACGACGTGGTTGAAGAGTTTGTAAAGAAAAGCCTGGCCAACGGCATTGACATCATCCGGGTTTTCGATGCGCTCAACGACTCCAGAAATTTAATGAAGGCCATCGAAACCATTAAAAAGGAAGGCGGGCATGCGCAGGCAGCCATGTCTTATACCATCAGCCCCGTTCATACCAATGATGTTTTTGCGGATCTTGCAAAAGAGTTTGCTGAAATGGGAGCCGACTCCATCTGCATCAAGGATATGGCCGGACTTTTGGATCCATATAACACCTACGATTTGGTAAAAGCAATTAAAGAAAAGGTTAATCTTCCGCTGGAGGTTCATACCCATGCTACGAGCGGGCTGGGGAGCATGACTCTGTTAAAAGCCGTAGAAGCGGGAGCAGATATAATCGACACAGCCATTTCTCCTTTTGGAGAGGGTACATCTCAGCCTTCCACAGAGCCCATGGTCAAGGCCCTTTCGGGAACGGAATGGGATACGGGCATGGACATGGATGCGCTGAACGAGATCGCGGAGTATTTCAGGCCCATTCGCGAAAAATACATTGAAGAGGGACTTTTAGATCCCAAATTGATGGGCGTAGATATCAACACGTTGAAATATCAGGTGCCGGGCGGCATGCTGTCCAACCTTGTTTCCCAGTTGAAGCAGCAAAATGCCATGCACAA
>DGEG01000031.1:0-2240 GCA_002385825.1 Firmicutes bacterium UBA3932
TCAAGAAAATGTCCGCACCCCCGAATATCTCAAAACAATGACCAAATCTACGTACAATCGTAAATTTTGCACACGATGGAGGTAGATGCCGTAATAGTCAACGTACAACTGAATTTTTAGCGCAGTCCAATTTCCGAACAAGGATAAGTTGTAAAAAGTGTCAGACACCAAATACAAGACACCAAATACAAAGCTAAGTGAAAGTTGTAAAAAGTGTCAGGCACCAAATGCAAGACACCAAATACAAAAAAGGAAAGAGGAAAGGAAGAGAGAAAAATGAAGGCGAAATTTGGAATAAGTAGATTGATTGTGAGCCTGGTTCTGATGGCTGCAATGATTGCCACGATAACCGGCTGCGGCGGAGAAGGCGAGGAATTTGATCCTTTGACGGAGATCACAGTCATATCCAGAGAAGACGGATCCGGGACCAGGGGGGCTTTCGTTGAGTTGATGGGCATCGAGGAGAAGGGCCCGGACGGGACAAGAAAAGACCGCACGACGGTAGAGGCTATTATCGCAAATAAGACGGACGTGATGCTGGCCAACGTGGCGGGAGATCCTTATGCCATCGGATATGTATCGATGGGATCCTTGAACAGCTACGTAAAGGCGGTAAAAATAGACGGAGTTGAAGCCACTCCTGAGAACATTAAAAACGGCTCATATCCCGTGGCCAGACCTTTCAACATCGCTACGAAGGGCACGCCCTCAGAATTAGCACAAGACTTTATCGATTATATTCTGAGCGCGGAAGGGCAGGCTATCGTTTCCGAAAACTATATTGAAATCAATGGTAATGCCGACGGTTACAGCGGTTTCAAACCGGAAGGAAGATTGGTAATCGTCGGTTCCTCCTCCGTTTCACCGCTGATGGAAAAACTTGCGGAAGCATACATGCAGGTCAACACGGGGGCAGACATTGAGATTCAGTCCAGCGATTCCACCTCCGGCATGACGGGAGCCATGGACGGGACCTGCGACATCGGTATGGCCAGCAGAGAACTAAAGGACAGCGAGCTTGCAGAACTGACACCCATCGTTATAGCCATGGACGGGATTGCAGTAATCGTGAACCCTGAAAACCCCATAGACAACATGACAAGGGACCAGGTAAAAACCGTGTTCACAAGCGAGAGTATTACTTGGGACGAAGTGGAATAAATGATAGGTTGGAAATTGGCAGCGTAACGCTCTATGCAAACCAAATGTAGTTTCGGAAACGGGCAACAACAGCGGGCAACAATAATGGCCAACAATAATGGCCAACAACAGACGTAGTCTCGGTAACGGATAAATAAGGACAAACAACAAGATCCCCGAATGTCGACGGAAAGGAAGCGAATGCACATGAAAGCACAGATGAAAGAAATCATAATGAAATACGTTTTTTTAGCGGCGGCGATGACAACCATCATTGCAGTGCTGCTGATTTGCATATTTCTGTTTGCGAACGGGGTTCCGGCCATGAAAGAAATCGGACTGATGGATTTTCTCACGAGTAAGCAATGGTCCCCGGCCGATGTTCCTCCTTCCTTCGGAATTCTTCCCATGATTGTAGGAAGCATCAGCGTCACTATGGGCGCCATCCTCTTCGGAGTGCCCATCGGTGTACTCACCGCAATCTTTTTAGCCTACTATTGTCCGCGCGGATTATATCGCTACATTAAACCTGCTGTAGAACTGCTGGCGGGAATCCCGTCGGTCATATACGGATTTTTCGGGCTTGTGGTGTTGGTTCCGCTCGTACGGGACCTGTTCGGCGGAAACGGAAACAGCATACTCACGGCCTCGTTTCTGCTTGGGATCATGATTCTACCTACGGTCATAGGCGTCAGCGAATCGGCGCTGCGCGCCGTACCCCGGCAGTATTACGAAGGATCCGTCGCTTTAGGAGCCACTCATGAAAGAGCGATTTTCAACACGGTTTTGCCCGCCGCCAAATCCGGGGTGGCAGCGGCAGTGGTGCTGGGCGTAGGGCGGGCCATCGGAGAGACCATGGCGGTCATCATGGTGGCAGGCAACCAGGTCAGGATGCCCGTGAGTATCCTGAAAGGTGTTAGAACCATGACGGCAAACATCGTTCTGGAAATGGGTTACGCGGCGGAGTTGCATAGAGGGGCGTTAATTGCTACGGGTGTGGTGTTGTTCCTGTTTATTTTGATCATTAACCTGGCCTTTTCCATATTAAAGAGAAAGATCAATGTTTAGTAGAGGATCGCTCATGTCATCAACCTGGCCTT
>DGEG01000031.1:2482-13176 GCA_002385825.1 Firmicutes bacterium UBA3932
GTCATCAACCTGGCCTTTCCCATATTGAAGAGGAAGAATAACGTTTAGGAGGCAAAGGCGATCAGCATTAAATTCTTTTGATTGGAAGAAAGAGCGAACAACACAATAAATCTTCGGTCGGGAGAAGAGAGAAAAAACAAAAATCTTTGATCGGGGAAAGGATACAAAAATAGGATTCTTCATAAAAGAAGAACGACAAGAAGAACGACCAAAATTAGAATCCTCATTGGAAAGAAGGACAACCAAAACTAGAATCATCACCGAGAAAAAGGGCAGCAACAATAAGAATCTTTATCGGGAGGAAGGCAACGAAAATATGAAACATTTGGCCGAAAAAAAGGAAAGTCAGCATATGAAATATACCGGGGTTAATTACACAGGCGGGAAAAGGAAGGCGGCTGTGCAGAGAGCACTTGTACTGTCAGCGGCGGCGGTTACATTGGGAATGCTCCTGTTTCTCATTGCCTACATATTGATAAAAGGCATTCCGCACCTGAAACCCTCTCTGTTCGCTTTGCAATACACGTCGGACAACGTGTCCATGTTCCCGGCCATTGTCAACACTGTTATAATGACTCTGCTTTCCCTGCTCATAGCCATTCCCTTCGGCATATCCACTGCTATCTACCTGACGGAGTATGCCAAGCGGGGGAACAAGCTGGTGGAAGCAATCCGGCTGACAGCGGAGACTCTGGCGGGGATTCCTTCCATTGTATACGGCCTCTTCGGACTTCTTTTCTTCGTGACCTATCTGGGTATGGGATATTCCATCCTTGCAGGGAGCGCCACTTTATCCATTATGATCCTGCCGCTTATCATGCGCACATCGGAAGAGGCATTGAAGTCGGTGCCGGACAGCTACCGGGAGGCCAGCTTCGGACTGGGAGCGGGAAAGCTTCGTACGGTAGCGAAGATCGTGCTGCCCGCGGCGGTCCCGGGAATTCTTGTCGGGGTGATTCTAGCCGTCGGGCGCATCATCGGAGAGACGGCTGCATTGCTTTACACAGCAGGAACGGTGGCCAAATTGCCGGCGGATTTATTCTCCTCCGCCAGGACCCTTTCCGTTCACATGTATCTCCTCTCCAGCGAGGGCTTCAACACAGATGAGGCCTATGCCACGGCGGTGGTGCTGCTTTTGGTTGTGCTGTCCATCAACACTTTGTCGGCGGCGATTGCAAAGAAGGTGACGAAGGTATGAAAGTGGAAGAGATGCAGGGCACGAAGGAAGTGAAAAATATGCAGGGCGCAAAAGAAGCGCAGGATATGAAAAATATGCAGGATACGCAAGTTGTACAAGGTGTACAAAATGCGCGAGTTGCACAAAATGCGCAAGCTGTACAAGATGCGCGAGACGAACAAAATTTAAAAGGTGTAATAGATAATAAAGAAAAGGGTATTAACGATACGAAAGATATGAAAGACGGGAAAAACATGAAAGACATGAGAAAGAACGGTCGAAACAAAATTGAAATCAAAAATCTGGACCTGTTTTACGGCGAATTTCAGGCGTTGAAGAGCATCAATATGAGCATTCCGGAAAAGGAAATCACCGCCTTCATCGGCCCTTCGGGTTGCGGCAAATCCACGCTGCTGAAGACCTTAAACCGCATGAACGACTTGGTGGAGGACTGCCGGATTCACGGCGAGGTGCTGCTGGACGGGGAGAACATATATAAAAATATGGATGTGAACCTTCTTCGCAAGCGGGTGGGAATGGTATTCCAAAAGCCGAATCCATTTCCCATGAGCATCTACGACAACATCGCCTACGGTCCTCGCACCCACGGAATCCGTTCCAAAGTGAAATTAGATGAAATCGTGGAAAGGTCCCTGCGGAGCGCGGCTATTTGGGATGAAGTAAAAGACAGGCTCAAAGAGAGCGCTTTAAGCTTGTCCGGCGGACAGCAGCAGAGGATCTGCATCGCCCGGGCGTTGGCCGTTCAGCCGGAAGTGCTTTTGATGGACGAACCCACCAGCGCGTTGGACCCCATCTCCACCGGGAAGATCGAGGAACTTGTGCTGCAATTGAAAAACAACTATACTATCATTATCGTAACGCATAACATGCAGCAGGCTGTAAGGGTTTCGGACAACACTGGCTTCTTTCTCATGGGCGAGGTGGTTGAATACGACCGGACGGAGAGCCTCTTTTCAATACCGAAGGATCAGAGGACTGAAGACTATATTACAGGGAGGTTCGGATAATGCGCAGCCGTTTTGATACACAGTTGGACCAGCTGAATAAAGAGCTGATTATGATGGGGTCGTTAATTGAAACCGCCATCAACAATGCCATCAAGGCTCTCGTGGAGCAGGATAAGGATCTTGCCAGGAAGATCATCCGCGGCGACAGGGAAGTGGATGAGAAAGAAAAGGAAATCGAAAACCTCTGCCTGAAGCTGTTACTTCAGCAGCAGCCCGTTGCAAGGGACCTGCGCCTCATCTCTGCGGCGCTGAAAATGATTACGGACATGGAGCGCATCGGCGACCAGGCGGCGGACATTTCGGAGATCGCTGTTTATCTGGCCGATGGGCCGTTTATAAAAAAGTTGGAGACGATTCCCCAGATGGCAGAAGAGACCATTAAAATGGTTTCTGACAGCATCGATGCATTTATTCGCAGGGATCTGGATCTGGCGGAGGCGGTCATTGCGGCAGACGACGTGGTGGATGATCTTTTCGTCACCGTGAAAGAGGATCTGTTTCAACTGATTCGGGAAAATCCGGATAACGGGGCCCAGGCCCTGGATCTTCTGATGATAGCCAAGTATCTGGAGCGGATTGGGGATCATGCCACGAATATCGCCGAATGGGTAAGGTTTTCCATTACGGGCCGGCACGTTTCTGAAACGGATCAGCAGGATCATCAGGATTAGATTTGCGGGCAGGTCAGCAAAATTCGCAGAACTTTCGGCGGCGGGAATTTGAAGGATGGTAGATATGATCTATTGTGTTGAGGACGATGATAATATCAGGGACCTGGTGGTCTATGCCCTGAAAACAGGAGGATTCGAAGCCCAGGGTTTTGCCGACGGAGACGCGCTTTGGGAGGGGCTTTCTCAAAGGAAACCTTCGCTCATAGTACTGGATATCATGCTGCCGGGAGAAGACGGGATATCCATTCTGACCCGCCTGAAGAAATACGATGAAACAAAGGATATTCCCGTAATCCTCCTCACGGCGAAAAGCGCCGAATACGACAAGGTGCAAGGGCTGGATTTGGGGGCTGACGACTACATCACCAAACCTTTCGGAGTAATGGAGCTGTTGTCGAGAATAAGGGCGGTGCTTCGCCGGGCGGCTCCCGTTTCCCATGAGGATAAGCTTTCTTTTGGGGATCTCGTCGTAGATGTAAAGGGCCATAGGGTTACCGTGGGCGGGGAGGAAGTCGTTCTAACGCTGAAGGAGTTTGAACTGCTTCACTACCTTATGAAGAACAGAGGGATTGTGCTGACCCGGGACAAAATACTGGAAGCCATTTGGGGCTATGAGTTCGCCGGAGAAACCCGCACGGTGGATGTCCATGTGAGCAGCCTGAGGACGAAGCTCGGGGCTTGCGGGGACATGATTGAAACGGTCCGGGGCATAGGGTACAGGATAGGCGCAGGGGCAGAGTAGGAGCAGAGCACGGGTAGGCGCAGGCACAGAACGGGAATGGGTATGGATTAGGCGCGAGGACAGGATAGGAATAGGGACAGAGTGGACGCGGGGGCAGAGTAGGTACGGCGTATAGAAGGCGTACAGAAATAGAGGGAAAATAATGAGCAAACGGATCTTCATCAGCATGTCGCTGCTGGCATTGTTAACTATCCTCCTTTCGGTTGTGGCTCTTACCTTCATCATGTTCCAGCAGCTTTCGGAGGACATGGAAAGAGAACTGAAAAACCAGGCTCTGTACCTCCGGGTGGGGGTATCGGAAAGCGGCGCGGACTACCTGGCGCAAATAAAAGGGGAGGACCGGGAATCCAGGATCACTCTCATTGACCCCCAGGGGAATGTGTTGTTTGATAATAGGGCGCCGGCGGAGACCATGGAAAACCACGGTGATCGCCCTGAAGTGAAAGATGCTCTCGCCGCGGGGGAGGGATACGATGTTCGCCTTTCCCAGACTGTTGGAAGGCACACCTATTATTATGCGCTGCGGTTGGATGACGGGAACATTCTGCGGGTGGCCAGCACCACGGACAGCGCCATTGCCGCATTGGCCAACAGCGCGCCGGTTATAGCTGCAATTGTTTTATTGATTCTTGGCGTAGCTTTGGTCTATGCGAAACATAGGACGAAGCGAATCGTAAGGCCAATCAACGATATCGATCTTGAAAATCCCATCGAAAACGATGTTTATGACGAGTTAGCTCCTCTTCTTACTCGCATCCACCAACAGAAGAATTCCATTGACAGGCAGATTCAGGAACTGAAGCGCCGGAGGCAGCAGTTTGATGAAATCACAGAGAACATGGCGGAAGGGCTTGTGGTGATGGATGACGCGGGGAATATTTTGTCTATAAATAAGAGCGCTCTGCGTTTTTTGGGGAGGGATTCAGAACAGCGGGAAATTGCCCGGCAAATCGAGGACGAAAACATTCATCTGTCGGTTCTGAATCGTAACCTTTCCCTGCAGAAGATGGTGAATACGGCGCTGACGGAAGGTCCGGTCAAAGAGATTTTCCAGGTGGAGGAGAAGCGTTATCAAGTGCGGGCAACTCCCATTATCGAAGAGGGCAGGACGAGGGGGGCCATTCTGCTGATTTTGGACGTTACGGAGCAAATCAGGAGCGAGCAGATCCGCAAGGAATTCACCGCCAATGTATCCCATGAATTAAAGACACCGCTAACGGCTATTTCCGGTTATGCGGAGCTGATGAGAGACGGGAAGGTGGAGCAGCAGGATGTTTCTCGCTTCGCCGGAAAGATCTACGACGAATCGGCCGGGTTGATAGCGTTGGTGGAGGATATCATCAGGCTGTCACAGCTGGACGAGAAGAACGTGCCCTCGGAAATGGAAAAA
Source organism: Firmicutes bacterium UBA3932 (assembly GCA_002385825.1). Classification (GTDB taxonomy): domain Bacteria; phylum Bacillota; class Clostridia; order Peptostreptococcales; family Anaerovoracaceae; genus UBA1426. The sequence continues at coordinate 7,491 of DGEG01000031.1, forward strand.
GTGGACCTTCTGGATTTGGCAATGAAGGTGAAGGAAAAGCTGGATCCTTTGGCGAAGCTCAAGAAGGTGCGAATGGAAGTCGTGGGCGACAGGGTGGAGATTTCCGGCGTTCCCAAGCTCATCGAGGAGATGCTGGCCAATCTCTGCGATAATGCGATCAAATACAACAAGGAAAACGGCTCGGTGCGGATTGTTGTTGCCGAGGAAGATGGGGCCGCCATCCTGTCCGTTGAGGATACGGGAATCGGCATTCCGGCGGAACATCACAGCAGGATTTTCGAACGTTTCTATCGGGTGGACAAAAGCCATTCCAAGCAGACGGGAGGTACGGGGCTGGGCCTTTCAATCGTAAAACACATTGCCGGATTTCATAACGCCCATATTGAAATGGACAGCGTTCCGGACAAGGGCACCCGCATCGCCGTCAAATTCCCAAACTTGTAAAAGGTGTCTGACACCAAATACAACTTTCGCCTCCGGTTCATAAAAAAACAGGGATTTACCCCTGTTTTTTGTTTTTGCACATAACCGATTTTGTTGCAATTGCAACACCGAAAAGCCGCTACCCCGCTATTTTCCAACGTTCCCAAACTTTGTATTTGGTGTCAGACACCAAATACAAGTTCCTTATAGGAATTTGAAGGAGGAGGGCTTATAAGGACAAAAATCGACAAATTTTGCTAAAAATCACCGCTCTTCGAGGTGGTTTTTATTGTAATGCTTTTGTCGATATGTTAAGATTATTCAAATAATATATCACTCGATTAGAGCCATCTATGAGAGGAAGGCATTAAAAAATGCCAAGAACAAGGCCGATAATAGAAAAGAAAACCGAAATAAATTTCTGGTCTATCGCGGTGGGGCTAATAGCATGGTTGGGATTCATTCTTTTAGCCTCTTTTTTGTCATTTTTTGCGTCTATTGACAGTCACGTTTCAGATCATGCGGTTATGACGCTTCGCGACGTTTCAAAAGGTATTTCCCAGCTCATGGAAACCAAGATTGAAGGGCAATGGACCACATTGGCTCCGGTTGCTAAATTCGCCGAGAGTGAGGAGGATTTGCTTCAATCCGAACCGCTTCGTCTCATAATGGGCAGCATGAAAACTACTTCGCAGTTTTCGACGGTTTTCGTCGCAAATGAGGAAGGAATAGCCGTAAACAATGAAGGCCTTGAATTGGATATTTCAGACCGCTACTATTTTAAAAAAGCCATGCAGGGCTATCAGAATATTTCCTCCCTATTGAAGAGCAGGGTTACGGAAGAAGAAGTGTTCATCTTTGCCCATCCCATTCGCGATGCTTCCGGCGTTCGAGGGGCTTTATGCGCGGCGATCCGAGTGGAGGATTTGCAAAACCTTATCGACCACTCCATCTTTGATGGGTTGGGTTATGTATACATCATTGCGGGGAATGGAGATATCGTTGTCAGGTCTGTGCCGGATGAGCACCCGATAAAGGATGTGAACATTATCACTTTCCTGACAAGGGAGGATACGGAAAGCAGCATCACAGCGCAGCAGTTGACTCACGATATGATAACCCGGCAGCAAGGATATTTTACTTTTGTCGGCAATGGGGACTTGCAGAATGCGTACTATGAGCCTCTGGACGTCAATGACTGGTACGTTCTTTGCGGTGTTCCCATGAAACATATCAGGGCGCAGTCAACGGAACTGTTCTGGATTGCGTTGAAACTCTGCCTCGGCATTCTCGTCGCATTGGCTCCCGGGGTTTTGGCTTTCTGGTTTAGAGAAAGAAACCGTAAGATAGATTTGATTAAGCGAAACAAGGAACTGAAATGGAACGAAGAACGTTTTCGCATTGTCACATCCCTCTCCAACAGTATAATTTTCGAAGCGGATTTCGAAAGGAACACAATCGTATATCCGAACGGATTCAAATCTCGGATGGGATATGAGCCCGTAACGGAAGGGTTCCCCTACTCCGTGGTGGAAGCCGGCCACGTTCATCCGGATGATGCGCAGGCCTTTATCGATTTACACACAAAAATTCCGCCCTTTACGGAAAAACTTGTGGGAGAGTTCCGGTTCCTGGGAAAAGGGAACGAATATATCTGGCATCGGATTGAGGAAGTTTTGCTGTTGGACGATAATGGTAAGGCCATCAAGAGCGTGGGCAGGGCCTTGGATATCGATGATGAGAAAAAGGCGATCCAGCTGCTTGAAGCCAGGACTCAGATCGACAGCGGCTCCGGTTTGTACAACAAGCTTGCAATGGAAGTCTATATCCGGAAATTCCTGGAGGAGTGCCGCCACGGCAGGCACGCGATGATAGTTTTGGATATTGACGATTTCAAGAAAATCAACGATACGAAGGGGCACGTTTACGGAGATCAGGTCATAGCCGATTTAGCCGCAATCCTGAAGAACCAGTTCCGTGCCACGGACATATTGGGAAGAATCGGCGGGGACGAATTTATGATTTTCATAAAGGATATACCCAACGAGCTGTTTGTGGCAGCGAAGGTGGCTAAAGTCCGCAATTTGTTTATGTCCCAGCACGAAATTGGGGTCAGTGCCGGCATCGCCATATTCCCTAAGGACGGAACCAATTATCTCGATCTGTACAAACATGCGGACATAGCCATGTATTCCGTAAAGAGAAGCGGGAAAAACAGGTACGAGTTTTACTCTGACATCAAAGAACAGGAATCAGGCGGTTCTGTGAAGGATCGGGTGTAGCTTACGAATCAGGAAGAAGGCAGCGGCGATTTTAAATATGTCTCCGGGGATAAACGGAATCACGCAGAGAAGCAGGGCCGACTGCAGGTTGGCTCCGGATATGTACATAAACCATAAGGTTCCCAGGCTGTAGCAGGCGATCAAACCTGTGAGCATGCCGAGGATGAGCCCTTTTGACGTCAGTGCCAAAAGGGTTTTTTTCTGATAAAAGAAACCGACAAGGAAGGCGGCGGCGATGTAGCCGATTAAGAATCCTCCTGTTGGGCCCAGCAGGATGGAGAGCCCGCCGGTGAGATTATGAAAAAGAGGCAGGCCTATGGCTCCCAGCATGACGTAGACCAGCAGGCTTAAGGCGCCGTTTTTCGGTCCCAAAAGACCCCCTGCCATGTAGACGGATAACAGGGCCAGGTTTACGGGTACGGGTGAAAAAGGGAGAGGTATGGAAACGATAGATAGCACACCGGTCAGTGCTGCGAAAAAGGCGCAAAGTATCAGAGATTTTGTGAAGTTCTGTTCGGTCATCTTCGTAAGTTCCTTTCGAGAATTATAAAAATATTTCGAGTATGTTGGGCGGGCGGATTTATGCGGCTCCATGAATTTGTGGTTCGCACAGTTTAATGGCTTGTGTGGTTTGCCCGCTATTTTGTTCGAATTGTTACTTCACCGGATCGGAGAGTGTGAATCGAGCCGTCGGATTTTTGGATGACAAGCCCGCCTTGAGGGTCGATGTCCAGGGCTTTGGCATCGTAAATTTCGTTGCCGCAGTGAACGGTGATCTGTTTTCCAGGCACGAAGTTGCGTGCCCTGTATTCGTCCATTATGTCTTCTGAGTCGAGGCAGTCAACCAATTTGAAAAGCTCGTCCAGTATAGCTGCGGCCAGGCGGTTGCGTGAAACTGAGGCCTGAGTGGGCAACAGGGAGCCTGCAGTTTTTCGAATGTCGTCGGGAAAACTTTCCTTGCCGGTGGTGACGTTAACTCCGATACCTAAAATCAGGGATTCTATAGTTCCGGTCTGAAAATCCGACACAGCTTCCGTAAGAATGCCGCAGACTTTCTGATCGCCGACAAAGATGTCGTTGACCCATTTTATGCGGGTTTCAATTTCAAGTACCCGTGAAATAGCCCTGGATACGGCAACGGCGGCGGCGGTGGTGGTGAGCACCGCCTCTTCGGCGGTGCCCTGGGGCCGCAGGATCACGCTCATGTATATGCCTGTACCTTTGGGGGAGAAAAAACTGCGGCCCCGGCGGCCACGGCCCTCCGTCTGCTCCTCCGCCAAAATCACCGTGCCGTGGCCGGCCCCCGCCACCGCCATCTTCTTTGCCTCCTGATTGGTAGAGCCGATGCTTTTATATATATGTATGTTATCTTTCGCAATGGCTGGAGTGGTAAGCCAAAGTGAAATACCCTCCGCGGACAGAAGGTCGCTGCTCTCCGCAAGGCAATAACCCCTGTTAGTGGCGGCATGGATCTCATGACCTTCCTTGCGCAGTTCTTCTATCCCTTTCCAGACAGCAGATCTTGAAATATTGAGCTTTTTCGCTATATCCGAACCGGACAAAGTCTGTCCGCGGTTTTCTTCCAGCAACGTCAGTATTTTCGATTTCGTCGATGCCATTGCAAACCTCCGCTTCCGAACCTTCGCTTCCTAACCTCCGCTTCCGAACCTACGCTTTCGGCCCAAGTCCGAGAAAAATCCGTTTACTTTTTCCCGCTTATTTTTTTCTGTTTACTCTTTTCATTCAACGGGCTTCATACAACGGGGGAATTTTTATCCCGTCCCGGCCTGAATCCCCAATCCTTGTTCTTTTGTGTGACAATCCGAGAAAAATCCCTTTTTCCCGCTCACTTTTTCCCTTACTTTTTCACTCTCCGGGGAAATTTTTACCCGCCCCAGCCTGAAGTCTAAATTCTTCTTTTATGCTACAACAAGCTAATAATATACGGACAGGAGCAAAAATGTCAACCATAAAATTCAAAAAGGTAGACAATAAAATAGGGACAACTAAAACTTCTTAAAAACCCCGTTATCGTTGACTCGACTGGAAAAAAACGTCAACCTATATTACAACTCCATTTTTCGTAGGCTCCACTTGCATTTGGTGTCTGACACTTTTTACAACTTTCAGTGCGGAAGCAACGATAACCGGTTACGAAATCAAATTATCGCTGCTTTTTCTTGGCGTAGGCATCGATATCATTAATCGAAGCAAAATCATCGATGCCTTTTCCAGAGGGAGTCAGCGAAATCATCCACCCGAAACGAAATCATCGTTGCTTTCCTCCTGGCGGAGCAACGATATCTTTATTTGAAACCAGATCTTCGATGCCTTTTCCTGAAAGACATCGATATTTTAACCAATCCAAAATCCTCGCTGCTTTTTCCCGACAGAGTCAGCGAATTCCTCACCCGATGCAAAATAATCGATGCTTTTCCCTGGCGTAGACATCCATATCATTAATCGAAACCAATTCATCGATGCCTTTTCTTAAGAGAGTCAACGGTATCCTCATCCAAAGTAAAACTATCGATGCTTTTCCCTAACGCCGTCAACGATTCTTTCTTCTAAATCAAATTTACGTTGCACACTTCAGGAAAGCAACGTTAATACAACTTGTAAAAAGTGTCCACTGCAAAAAGTGTCAGACACCAAACACAGACCTGTAAAAAGTGTCAGACACCAAATACAGACATCAAATACAGATTGGGCGTAATCTTGAGCTCACCCTCGAAGAAGCGTTTATCGGCCGAGGAGTTGAATCGGAAGGGGGGTCCTTGCCCTCCATTGCGATGGCGATTTCGGGTTTGAGGAAGGATTCCAGTTCGTCGACGGAAAAGGAGAAGCTCTGCATGCCGGCCACATAAGGCGCCAGCTCGTAGAGCTGGAAGTAAACGATCAATTCTTCTCCGTTTATGAAGAATGGATAGTCGTTCTCGTAACCGATTACCTTATCAGCTGCAGTTTCAAAATAATAATCG